>JBARRE010000634.1:0-43956 GCA_049644065.1 Sedimentisphaerales bacterium
CCAGGCGACCGGGAGTTGGGGAACAATCACCCACTTCGCCCTTTTCGATGCAGCAACGGCAGGCAACATGTTAGCTCACGGCGTATTGAGTCAGTCCAAAGCGATCGGCGATTCGGATACTGCCAGATTCCAAGCGGGTGACCTGGATATAAGCTTAGGCTAACCATTACTAATTACAGGAGTTTAGAATGGCAACAATAAACAAAAATTGGGCCTCGCAGTCTCAGATCATCGGAACGAGCGACGGCTATATCACGCTTTCCGGAACGACAGAGTCGTATTCGTCCGACGTCGATCTGGAGACCAACGGCTACGAAGGCGCTCACGTCACAGTAGAGATCGACTACGATGCTACACCGACGGATGAGGTTAAGATCAAATTGTACGGATCGCTGGACGGCTCAAATTACGATGACACGCCGATCTGGGAAATGCAGGGCGACAAAAGCGTCGATCCGCAGCAATTGAGTTTCGTCGTTCGAGACCTGGCACATTTCAGGATCGGCATCCAGCAGACCGGCTCGACCGACAGCCACAACGTCAGAGCGTACGTCCAGTGCTGGAACTATCAGTCGACATAAGGAGGCAAACATGGCCGATATACACATAGGAAAAATCAACAGGACCGAATCCGGCAAGGGCAAGGCCGAGCTGTTCTATCACATCTCCATCGATACGCCGGTTGGCGGGATTGTACCGACACCGGAAAGTACGATCGCGGCACAACTTCAGCAAGCCGAGATTGACGCCTTGGCTACCGGCTCATTAGTGGAAGTATCACGAAACATCGTGGTGCTCGCCGGCCAGACGCAGGCGGAGATTGCCAACGCGATTCGAGCCGACTGGCAAAACGCCAAGGCAGACTACAACGACAAATACAACTTTACCTACAAGTTCTATGGGGTAACATTAGATGCCACTGCTTAAACCTATCAGAGCATTACAAATCGACTGGAGCCATCCGCTCACCAGGGGACTGGCCGGATGCTGGCTGATAAACGAAGCGACCGGCGAAACTGTCACCGACTGCGGACCACGCCACAACAACGGGACATTTAATTACAGCTCAGTCGCACCGGTGTGGAAACCGGGTAAATACGGCTCCTGTCTAGAATTCGGCACCGAGCGATGCATCGATTGCGGAACCGGCAAATTCGGATGGGACCTCACCAACGAAGTCAGTGTTGTCGCATTAGTCAATCAAAATGCCAGCCAGGTTAATACACTCTTCGCCCGTAGCGGTTATGTCAGGCCTTGCAGACTTTCCGCCTATAGCAGCGGAAGGTTCAAATGGTGGGTCTATACCGATGGAACAGACTGCGCCATCAACTCAACTTCCACTCATGCAACAGACGGTAGCGAATGCGTGCACGTCGCAGGCATCTGGCGTCCCGGTGACGGCAGACTCTATGTCAATGGCGTCCAGGAAGCTGGCGAATCTTCAAGCTCCGGCAGCCTGAGCTTCGTCAACGATTCGCAACCTGTGGGCATTGGCGGAACATACGAGGCCGGCAATTATTACTACTGCTGGAATGGCAAGATAGAATACGTCTTCATCTACAATCGTGCTTTGAGTGCAGAACAAGTCAGATGTCTCTTCCGAGAACCGTTTGCAATGTTCGCAAGGCCGATCAGCCCGGCATCGATTCACATCTCGGCGGCGACAATTTCCCTCGCCGGATCTGTCAGCTCGACATCGGCGGGATCTGCAGCGTTGACCTCAACAGGCATCGTGCCGCAAGTCGAGCTGAATTGGCAGACGGAAGCCCTTTTCAATGGAATGACCGCCAATGCTTTGAAGCTGGGGACGGCCTTAACTCTGGGCCGGTTCTGGATTCGCATTGCCGGCTGCTCGGCGCTCTACCGAGGGCCAAGCATGGAACAAATAGATTTTGAGACCGTACTGGCAGTGGCTGAGAGAGATGTCTGTGAGATTTCACCACCCAACTACCTGACGCACGACAGCAACTCGACATATATTTATGTGGTTCGGCGATACAATCACTGCGGCTATCAGGAACTCACATTGGCTGCCGCGGTAAAGGTATCACTCGATGCCGAAGGCGAGCTGGATAAGCCGCAGTCGAATAAGGTTTTCGCTGCCAGGGCCGAGCAGGCGGATGCAGATAAGGTCCGGCTGACCTGGTTCTACTGCCCGCTCGAACAAGGCTCTCAGCCAGCGTGTTTTAATATTTATCATGACAGCCGGACCGGGCAAATCGACTATGAAAATCCTCTGGCTGAGATTAGCTACAAGGGCCGGAAGTTTTACAGCTACGAAAGTGACCCACTCGAACCGGGCAGATATCTGTTCGCTATCAAAGCAGAAGATGCCGCCGGTATTGAACGCAATTCATCGGCCCACCTTTCCATCGAGATTGACGGCACAGGACCAGATGCAGTCACTATCCTGCAGGCAGAGACGGTTTAACATTTTGACTGAGAAACGAGAGGCAAGACATGTCCAACAAAATCGACTTTTTCCTGTCGGAACAGAGGCAACTGTCACTTCCGGCAGCTTCTGTCTCGATTCTAGTCGACGGAATATTGTGCCCCGATTTGGAGCTGATAGAGATTGTGCGAAGCGGCTGGCCGGAGTTCGGCTGGGCGAAATTAACCTATAATCCTGCAGCACACACCGGCGCCGATGTAAAAGCCGCCGAAGATTTTGTAAATGAATTTGCAGCAGGAAAAACAGTCTGCATCCGGCAATATTATAATGCCTATTTGTGCGGCTCAGCGGTCTTTGGCCTGCCGATCTTCAACGGGCAGATAGAAAGCATCGAGACAAAACGAACAGCCAGTGGCGAAAAGCTGGAAATCATCGCCAGAGACTTCAGCGTGAATCTGAATCACCTTTCGGTATATGGCCAGCGGCTGGCAAAAACAGACGGATCCAGTATATTCCTGACCGGTCTTGACACAATATTTAATCCTGACTGTAAAGGTAACGCCAATCAGACAGCAATCGATCTCGATGGCAAAAGCTACACCGTCTTTTGCGGCGAACCCTTGCAAGACAGGTTCTGGACCTGTGCGGAAGTGATTGATTATCTGCTCTGCGAATACGTTCCGGCAGGGCAATTAAAAACGCCGAGCTTTAGTCGGCTGCAAGCCTTGACGGAAAATCAAATCGTTCGAGACCTTGATGTCACCGGACTGAATCTAGCCGAGGCCCTGCACCGCTGCTGCGAACGGATCGGCCTGAAGTTCAAGTTCGTTCCGCGACTGGCAGCCGACGGTCCGGGCCAGGCAATTGTGTTCTACAGGGCCGGCTCAGGTAGAGTCGTCGAGCTGAATTGTCAGCCGGCCGGTCAGCAGCTCAGCATCTCGAAAAGCAATATCGCAGAGATACACAGCAGGAAAAAGTTCTGGCCCGTCACGCACAGATACATCGGCCAGGGTGACTTCAAAATCTATGAAGCGACCTTCGAGCTAATCAAGGCATGGGATTCAAGTCTTGAAGGCACCGACTATAACAAACTCTCGCCCACGACGAATCCCGACTTCTATCAGATCAAAGATGTCTACCGTAAATGGTGCCTGAACGAAGCGGGCCAATACAGCGACGCTCCATACAATCAGGGAAATGCGTTTGATTTCTCGAAAATCTATCAGAGCAACAATTTCATCCAGCACCGCAGACGCTTCCATCCGACCCTGACAACAGACAAACTGGGACGCTCGCTGGGCTACTATTTCCAGATTTCATACGACAACGGGCAGAGCTGGCGGCAGTACCTTTACGCGTTCAATATCCTGCTGGACGAATGCGGCGTGTGGCTCAGCAGCGACCAGCTCGACATCGAGACATGGATCGCGGCACTGCGAGGATTCCTGAGATTCAGAATAACTGCCTCGGTCGTCAGCGACGAGCGGCTAACCGCTGTAGTTACCGATGGTCCGGCCAATTCGACCGCTCCGGTCGTCGAGCATCTAATGACACTACCCCGGCAATTCAAATATCGCAAAGTCTCGGATCAGAGCGTCTTTACGGGAGCGACGGATGAAACACTCGGTGTCCCGGACGAGATCGATGATTCCACCACTTTATATGAATTTGTCCGTCACACGGCAGAAATGTCACTCGAAGTCATTGAGACATTCGATATCCAAACGCCGAGTCTGATGCTCGATTACCAGGTTGGTGACATCGTGAGCACAAGCCCTGAAAGCCGGGACCTTTTGGCCTGCCGCAGCGATAACCGCAGCACAAACCGGATTGCAAGAATTCAAATGGATTTTGAAAAGCAGTGTACAAACTTGAAAATCGTTCGACAAAGGAGCTGACGCAAATGAGCAACGCTGCAAACATTGCCAATCGTCAACAGGTGCTGGATCGTCTGAGCCGGGCGTGCTCGCAAGGGACAGGTGAGATCGCTATTGTCACTTCGCCCGGAGCACGAGCCGCGGCATGGGCCGTAAAAATCAAGAGCAACTCATCCTACAACGTCTATAACGTTGTGGCCGTGGTGATTAACGATGCCGGCTCGGTGCCGACCGAGATAGGCCAGCAGATGAAGGCGGTAAACCTGGCCGAACCGTTCACCCAGACCGGAACGCTGCCCGCCGGAACATACGCCGTGATGGCCAGAGTCGGCGACAAAAACGTGTTCCATATAAAACCGTAACAGTTTCATTTGTAATCCCAAATGAAATCAAGGATCCGGACTGCAAATTAAAAGCATCTAACGCTGATATAAATATTAGGTTAATCATGGCCCAGACAAATTCCAAATCATGGCGATTGAACCGGCAGATCAATCTCTCGGTGATCGTCCAGCTCGTACTGCTGGCCTCGCTGATCGTCGGCAGTTGGGTCAATCTGCAACGACAGCTCGATCTATTGCAGCGGGACGTGAGCATGCTGCTGCAATCGCAAAACAGCATCGAGCGGAAACTCGAATCGCTCTGGACCAAAAGCATCTCCTACGAATACCGCCTGCAGGCCGTCGAGAAACGAGCGACAAAAAGCGAGGAGACATTTTGATCGTTTCTCGCTACCAGTTCACGCAGTTGCATTTTCCTGCTTCGCAGCGGTCTTTGAAAATGCTCCAGATTTCGGGTGTTTCTCTGCACAGGCTGATAGAGACTTCTTTGTCGAAGCTGCGAATAACATCGATTAGATGAGTGTAGAATTCAATGCGATGTTTTGGCGGATAGCGGAGCTTGCGATCCGAGGCTCCTCGGACAAAGTTGTTATCCAGAAGCTTTCGAGCACGATTGCCATACGCACCGGCGGCCAGACGGAAATGGCCGGGCAGCAGCCGCAGCATGCCGAGCGTGATATTTTCAGGCTTAACGATTGTTAATGTTTTCTCAAACAGGTCGGCATAGTCCGCCTGCCAATCCGGATGGAGAATGCCCGGGTCGATGCGAATCCGGATTCGATAGCCGTGTTGCTGGCACGCTCTGGCCGTCTCGATACGCTCCGAAAGGCCGGCGGTGCCATGCTCATGCTGTTCGATCATCCGCCGGCTGTTCAGGCTCCAGGATAAAACCGTATGGTTGTTAGGCGCTACGGCAAGCAGATTGTCGATATTGCTGCTCTTGGTCAGCAGCATCAGAAAGCCGCGTGACAATCCGGTAAAAAACGGGATCAGCATTGTTGTGAGATTCGTGATGTGGTCGAGCGCGAGGCTGTCAAGCATCTCGCCCATATTGAAGCTGACTTTACCGCCGGTAGCGGCCAGGGCCTTTCGGATCTGCTTGAACATTGTGTCGTAGTTGATGTTGATTTTGATCAGCGGAGTATAGTTTCGATAGACAAACGCCAGATAGCAATATGTGCATAAGTATGGGCAGCCATTCGAGAGCGGAACGTGCTTGTAATAGGGACAGCAGCGAACGTTCGTGCCGAGCCGCCCGTCGAAACGCCCTACAAAAGACGCAGTCCGGCCGATCATCAGAATCCTCTTGCCGGCGAGCAGCGCTTGAGATAGTGACATTTCCGGCAAATAATCCATATGCTGTCGCTCTATCAGCCGGACCTGAGCGGATGGGAACAATTTCAATATTCGCCGGGCTTCGGGATCCTCCGCCGCCTGCTGCCATAACAGTATCGTTTTCGGTTTGAACGTTCTGGCTTTGTCCATCATTGAATATTTTCCCTGGTATTAGAAGTCGCAACGTCTCGTACTCAGCATTATAGCGAAAATCCTTAAGGTCAACCAGAAACAAAGGAGAGAAACGATGAAAGAAAAATGTAACAAAGCAACATCGCCCAAAAGCGTAGTCCTCATCTCAACGTGTATGTGTCTTTTACTGGCAGGATGCGACAGCCTCCGGTTTGCACCGAGCGAGTCGCAGAAACAGAACGCCTGGCTGCATAACCGCACAGCAATTGTCACCGCCGAGACGGCCAGGGCCGAAGAGACTTCACCGACACTTCAAGCCCTGACGCAACTGGGCGAGGTACAAAGCCGGGGACTCAGCGCCTATTGCGGCCTGCCAAAAGAATTTCCGCCGGCCGAGACCGCTGAGGATATTCTCGCCGAGTCGAACTGGCAGCTTGCAGGTACGGCGTTGCAGGAAAGTGCCGAGCGGCCGGACCCGTGGCAGGTTGCCGATTCGATGCTGGAGATGGGTGTCGGAATCTGTGCCCTGCTGGGCGGCGTCTACGGAACGCGAGCCATTGGTTTCTTGAGGCAAGCCAGAGAAAAATCCAACGCCCTGCACGAAATCATCGCCGGCAACGAGCTATTCAAAAAACAGAACCATGCCCAGACCCCCGCCTTCAAGCAGGCCCACCAAAACCAATCACCCCAAACCCGCCAGCTCGTCGCGGCAATGAAAGCATAAATCCTCATCTATAAATGCTTTATTCACAAAACGTTAGAGATAGTACCCAAAAAAAGATTTGACTTAACAGTATTTTTATCAGATAATATATTTGCACTTAATCCAAAAAGGTCATTCAAGAGGGACTTATCTGATGTCCGATATAACTTGTGTGAATGTGCCCTATTTTTGAATGAAGAATTGCATTATGGCTGATACTTTCAAATTCTCAAGAGCCAAAATTGACGAACACACCGAAAAGGTCGGTACTGACATACGCCCTGTCATCGAGTGCAAATTAGACCGGGTAAAACTGTTTGATATTGGGCAAAAACTGGTGGATAAATATCCGAATCTCTTTGAGAGTTTGGTCCAATCTCCAACCGAATTTCGCATTCAGAAAAAGTTCATATTTCCAGGTAAAGGTGAAGCAGAATTAATTACGTTGGCAATAACGTCGCGAGGTGTTTGTTTTGTCTTTCCTCGAAGATCAAGCGTATTCGAAGAGGAAATTTTGCAAAACGATATACAAGACGTTAGCCTTGATGGTTTAAGAATATTCCGCGAGACTTTTCCTGGGAGGATAATCTGCCGCGTGGGATTAGTTAACGAATATATCTTCAACACGGGGCCGGTAGATAGCATGAAGTTGGTTTGCTCTCGTTTTACGAAAGTCTCGATACCTTCGAATGGAGAGATCATACTGAACATTAATCTTCCTGATGATGATTACAACAGGAAGATCCTACTGCAACCTGTTCAAAAGCTTGAGAAAGTATCGGAAATACCTGAGAAGGCACAAGTTCAATCTTATGGAGTGAAGGTTGTTGTAGATTTCAATAACCGAGATATGAATCAGGACCTTGATGATACAAGGATTCTTGGTATCCTTCATAAAGCCAGGCGATATAATGAGACTGAACTATATAATTTTCTAAACTGTTCTTTTGGAGGAGAATAAAGTGAACGATCTTTTAACATCCAGTCCTGTGGTAAACCTCATCGCTCTGGACTTAAATGGAATTGATACTTCCTATTGTGACATTGGTGATATTATCCTAAGGGTGAAAGATTTTTTTGACGAATCAGACTCAACAACAGATACCAAGATTATACGTGAACTTGAGAATTCAGTTTTCAAAACGGTTAGCAAGGAATGCATGGAGTTTTGTGATTCACAAGGTTTGGCTTCTATTCTCGCTGAATGTCTAATGAAAGCTAAAGAATTATTCTCCAGTAGAATAAAACTCTCAGCAGATTTAGATTACTTTAGGGATGATCAAGCAGAAAATACTCCACATGTCGTCATCAGAGTAGAGGTTAGCTCTGATCAACATACAGCGATTGAGGAGTACGACCAATTTGTATGCTGGATGGCTACCGAAATACCTCCTAGTGACAGTCAACATTTTACCATAACAGTCAAGCGTGTATGAATGGAGCCTGCAGAATTTCTCAAAACTGCGGAACTATTAAAAGCTCAGACTGAGGAAGCACATTTGCGGACCTCAGCCGGACGTTCTTATTATGCGGCGTTCCTATATTTTAGAGAACACTTGAAGCAGATCGGCCTTGAGAAGACTAGGAAGCCCGGCTATGAGGCACATGCATTTGTAATTCAATGTCTGAAATTTTGTGAGGTTACGGAAGGCACTAAGGCCTCGCAATACCTTCGCGACTTGCAGCAAGTTCGTGAGGACGCAGACTATCATCTTGAGATGCCCTTCATGCAAAATAATGCCGACGATGCTTTTTTAAAAGCACAAAAAGTAATCGACGATTATAAAAACGGTATAACTGCGGAAAAAGAGAAGATGCTCCTTAAAAAGGCTTCGGCTCACGCTAAGACAAAGTGTTGGATATAACATACTGTCGTTCCTCTGAGCATTCAGAAGATTCTCCCTCGAACAATCTTCACAGACTCAACAAATCGTAGCAGCAATGAAAACGTGAGCGATTAATTCAGAACAGTAGGAGTATCATGTCACAGAGAACGGTGAATATTCACCTGAATGTGGAATGGCTGTCGTTGGATTATTTGATTGCCGAGTGCATCTGGGATCCGGCAGTTAGGAAACGATGCTCGGCAAAAATTAAATCGATGTGCGACGAGCTGCGAACCAAGCGAAGGAGCCCCACATAGGCACCAGACGCTTCTGGCGAGACTGCCGAATCCAAAAACGCTGGTGTCCGGATGAAGTAAGCCGGGCTAGTACGCAACGGTTTGCAGCCAGTTGCCGGCAAAGATTGCGAATTCGAAGCCGTTGACTATGCCATCGTGATTGTAGTCGGCATCGGCAATTTCATTACGGAGCCAATAATCGACAAACTGCAAAAGGTCGCCGGCATCCACTATTCCACTACAATCAAAATCGCCGTAAAGACCGAAGAGCCAGTGAGGAAAGAAATCTATGCCACCCGCTCCTGCACCTAATCGCACAATTGTAGGAACATCCAGCACATTATCCAGCGTAAAGGAATACGGCGGCACAAAAACATCGTCATCGCCGTCATCGATGCGCCCGGTGCAGTTGTCAAAGACGTTGCCCGATGCTCTTATCTTTCCTTTTATCTCGCCGGGATCGCGGACGTAAATGTAATACGGATCGTTAACGCTGTCGAAGTAGTTGTTCTCGATAAGGCACTCGGCCTGAATGCGCGAGCGAATGCAGTAAAGATTGCCCGGGCAATTGTAATAGTTATTGTAGATGTACACCCTGCCGTAACGCACAGAAGGTATCCGCTGCCAGCAAAGCGTGCCGAACCAGTTATGGTGAAGCGTGATGTGGAGCTTGCCGAGGTCGTCGGTGGCGCTGTCGCTGCTGCCGATGAGGCTTATTCGCGATTGGTTGCTGTTCGAGTCGGTGAAATAGAACTTGCACCATGAGACGGTAATCCGGTCGGACCTTCTGGTTATATCCAGACAGCCGTCATCGCAGTCGTAGAGAGTGCACTTGGTGATAAAGACGTCGTTTATGTCCTCCTTTAAGCTGATGCCGTCACCTTCGCCGTAGTCGCCGGGATTGGTGATGTTCAGCCGCTCGATGATTATGTTGGAAGAGCCTTTTTTGAAACCAAGCTCTCCCTTAATCGTAGCGTTCGGGTCTATGCCCTGAATCGTCTTGTTCGACCGGATGCTGACCTTTCCTCCGACCGAACCGAGGTCGATCGCACCTGAGACTCGCACGACATAAGGCACATCCACCGTCTCGACAAACTCTTTGAAATCTACAGCGTTGTCAACTACATAAGTGATCCCTCCCTCTCCGCCGGTAGCATTTTCTCCAAAGCCATCAGCAGCAAAGACGCCAGGCATTAAAAAGGACAACAACACCAGGCCGGCTCTTACAATACATGACAATCTCTTCATCACAGACTTTCCAGATAATTACTAAGCGGATAAGACTCGGCTTTTCTTATGTCTACTGACGCGGATCTGGAAGCGGAGGATTGTAACTTAGCAAAGCGTTCCATTCACCAAGAACATAGCAGTAAGGAATATTGCCAAAATCACCCGGCAGATATTCAGTCCATACGACACACAGATCCCCTTCACTCGGATTGCCCGGAAAATCGGCAAGTGGCTGCAGGTTTAATATCGTACAGGTACAAGACCCTACCTCTAATTCATCAACCTTTGCAGAAAGCTCGGCGACTAATTCTTCCAGCACTTCAACTCTGCGGACCAGTAAATTCTCCGGGCCTTGGCCTGAAACACTCGGCAACAAGCACACGCCGCCAAGGACAAGCAGTCCTGCTACCACGAATGCCATTGTTTTAGTGTTTTTCATTTCGTCTCTCCTGAAATAGTTAATTTGTCGATTTTGGCTACAGATACGCTCCGCTCATTATAATACCAAAATCCAGCTCATTTGTCATCCAAAAACCAGGGTAAATCCCGGCGACAGGAAAAGGCCGCGTAACGCACCACCTATTCCAAAGACGCAGGCAAGATATCTGGACAAATCGCCGCATACACCAAAGACGAGGCTTGGCTTGACTTTGAATTTGAGTTGAAATCGAGACAGCAGCACACAATAAGTCGAAAGAAAAGCCCTTCTCATCAAATCAAAGCTCGTAGTCCTTTTGACTAATCAAAAGGACTATGGATATCGTAGACTAAAGCTTGCTTTGGCGGCATGATCTTTGAAAAGCCATTTTCAGATTGTTGCAATGTGGCGAAGATTCCGGTATTCTGTGGAATTATTAAGGTATCGCTGCGAAGCTGTATTCCGGTGTGCATTGCATACTATCCGGCTCGCACTGTTTCGCTGAATCTTTGGTCAAGGCGAAGATGGCAAAAGACCGTGAACATTACGAACAACGGATCCAAACGATATGCCTGTTGATTCTGACAGCACTGGGCATAACCGGAGCGCTGTATTTATTTGCCTCCGTGCTGATTCCGTTTGTGCTTGCCATTTTTCTGACGCTCTGCCTGATTCCCGCTATCGACGTTCAAATGAAGTTGCTTCGTATTCCACGCCGAACAGCGATCCTGACAACAGTCGCCGTCGGTTGTGCGTTTCTTGTCCTGGGAGCTTTGCTCGTTACGGCGGCGGCAAATCAGATTGTAGAAAGCAAGGACGACTATGAAAAACAGTTCAGGCAACTGCTTGTCAAGACCCGAGGCCTGCTTCCCCCCGAGTGGTATACGGACCCGAACGACCCTTCCGCAGACCCTTCCGAACCGCTGATTCGCGTTCCTACCAATACTATCAGAAGTGTGCTCACCGATACAGCCAGTAGCGTCATGGGTGTGATATCCAACGGCCTGCTCGTCGTGATCTTCATGATCTTCATGGTAACCGGAAAGGGCACATACAAAGCCCCGCCGGGCAGCTTGTGGTGGGAGGTCGAGTCACGCATCAAGCGGTACGTCCTGACGATGATGCTGACCTCCGGAGTTACAGGCGTTCTCGTGGGACTCGTACTGACGGTCCTAGGTGTGAAATTCGGATGGATGTTCGGCTTCCTGGCGTTTCTGTTGAATTTTATTCCAAACATAGGCTCTATCATCGCTACAATATTACCTCTGCCGGTAGCCTTGATTGACCCGCAGCTCGGCATGATCTCGAAGATACTGGTACTGGTAATTCCCGGCGGCATCCAGTTTGTCATCGGAAATCTTCTCCAACCCAAGATGATGGGCGAGTCTCTCGATCTGCATCCGATTGTAGTGCTGTTGTCTTTGATTTTCTTTGGGACAATCTGGGGGATCATCGGGATGTTCCTGGCGGTGCCGATTACGGGCGTCGTAAAGATACTTCTGCAAAGATTCGGCTACACACGTGCCATCGCCGATTTGATAGCGGGAAAAACAGACATGCTGACCAGAAGCCCGCCTGAAGGGTAAGCTTATGAAACACACTTTATTGATTTGCACAATCGCACTGACAGCAATGGTCTGGCCAGGACATTCCGCCGCTCAGACGCAACAGGACAAGGCAGGCTTACGCGTTAATGATTTGCGTTTGGCGTCTTATGTCACCTCGCGCCAGGTCGAGCAGCTCGCGACCGATCAGGCCGTTCGCACAAAGGCCCTGCAGACCATCCGGCACATGGGCATCACGAAGCTCTATCTTGAGGTTTACCGAGGCGGCCATGTCGTCTCGCCCGAACATTTAATATTTACCCGCGACTGGCTTCAAGGATATGAAATCGAGATCGTCGGCGGCATAGCAACCGTCCCCGGCAGCGATTTCGGTGTCCGGCAGAAAGGTCCGCTCGGCTGGTTCAACTGGCAGAACGAAAAGACCCAGCGAGACCTCGAAAAGGTCATCCGCATGGCCGCGGGCATCTTCGATACCTTCATCGTGGACGACTTCCTTTGCACGGGCGATATTAGCGACGAATCGAAAGCAGCAAAAGGCGACCGGTCCTGGGGCCGGTACCGCCGGGAGTTGCTGACCGAGCTGGCACAATCCGTCTTCATCGGGCCGGCGAAAGAGGTCAATCCCGACATTACCATGATCGTCAAATACCCCCAGTGGTACGACCGGTTTCACCTGTTCGGCTACGATACTAAAACGCTGCCGGAGCTGTTCGATAAGGTCTGGGTCGGCACGGAAACCCGCGGCCGGAATACTCAGCGATTCGGATTCGTTCAGCCTTACGAGGGATTCGTAAACTACCGCTGGCTCGCGGGCATCGCCGGCGACAAAATCGGCGGGGCCTGGTTCGATCACGGCGACTGCGCAGAGCACGACTTCATCGACCAGGCCTATACGAGCGTCCTGGCCGGCGCGGCCGAATTGGTGTTCTTCAACTTTAGCAACGTAATGGCAGGTCACCCCGACCACGATAAAGTCATTGACCAATTCGACCAGCTTACTGACCTGGCCGCCTTCGTCCGCGAGCATCCCGTCACTGGCGTTCCCGCCTACAAGCCGTTGAACAGCGATCCGGCAGGCGATATGTACATTATGGATTTTCTCGGTATGCTCGGTATTCCCCTGGTCCCGGTACATAAGTTCCCAGTGGACGCCCCGGTCATCTTTCTGCCGGCCCAGGCAGCCGCCGATCCGGACCTGCTGGACCACGTTAATAAAGCTCGAACAAAAGGCACTCACCTTATCTTCACAACAAATCTGCTCATTGCATCACCCGAAGGAGACAAACTGGCTCGCATGGTTGAAGTGGGGCCGGATATACAATCAAAGCCGACGTGTGCCCGACTAATGCAGAAGCTCGGAAAATCAAATGTCACTATCGACCTGGAAGCACAGATAGAAGGCAAAGCCTTGCCGGGAAACATACTATGCACCTCCGGCGACAAACAGCTCACCCTTCTTACCGTACACCAAACGTCCCATGGCCGGATCGCCCTGCTCAATACCCACACTTATAGCCAGGCGGATTTCGATGCTGTAGGTGAAGTGCTGCTTTGCCCCAGACCGCTCAGCCTGCTCGGAATCAATGAGCCGGCACTCTCAGCTCTTCGCGAGGCATTTGGCGGCACAACTTTCGAAGGCCCCAGTTGTGTCACGTATCATCCGTTTGACTCTGCCGGCTCAGGCAGTTGTGTTATCCAGAACTTCAACGACAAGGCGGTCAATGTCACTGTTACGGTTAATATTCAAAAAGACAAATCCAATAAATTTATGGAAGCTTTTTCAGGAAAGCCTATCGATGTGCAATCGACTGGATCCGGGAACCGGGTGGCTTTGAATATGCCCATCCCTGCAAGGGGCCGTGTTTGGATTCGATGCGTTGACTGAGCATTGATTGTGAAAAATTTATATGAGGCCAGGAACTTATGAAGTACCGGTTAAGAATTCGGAGTTTCCCGTGGGTGATTGTCTGCTGCCTTTATTGTTTTTCCACAATATCCGCTGCGGACGCAGATGGCAAAGAGCAAGGCGTTCGCTGCACGGTCGAGGTCGAGGAGGTTGTCACCAGATATACGCCGGCGAATAATGGCGCGGGGCCCTTGTGGTGCTACGGCTCGACGGTTATTGCACGGCAAGACAGCGACATTTATCTTTCAGTCATTGAAACCGGTGAGGATGTTCCGCTGCTCTGTAATACGCGCTGGCAGTTGTGGCATCGTTCGGCGGACGGCTGGAAGCTTGAGCAAGCCGAGAAGGAATATCGGCAGCGCGAGCCGTGCCCATTGGCGGTGTTCCAGGGAGGGCCTGTTTTTCTGTCAGTCAATCCTTCCACCAAGCCTGCTGGCACGAAATACGGGCCTTGCAAGCCGCTCGTGCTTGAGTTCGATCGGACCAATCCCACCAGTCCGGCAAAAACACATACGCCGGCATGGGTAGGCGGGACCTATTTCACCGACCATTCCTACAGGGGTTTTGCCGCCGACGGAATTAACGGCGAGCTTTTACTCCTGAACATCAACGCCAGGACCAGTGAACAATTCGTTTCCTACCGTGACAGCAACGGCCAATGGCATCAAAAAGGAACCATCACATTTCCCATCAGGTCCTGCTATCCCCAAGTCGCCCTGCGGGATGGAGCGGCCCATGTGATGGCAATTGGCGATATTGTCGAGCCGGTTGCCGAATGGAGGAAGCTCAAATATGAAAAACTGAAACGTGACTGGGACTATGTCTTCCGGCGGCTGTTTTACACATACACCGACAATATCCGCACGGCTGACTTTTGCGCCCCGATTGAAATCGACACCGTAGAAAAGACGGGCGGGCACATTCGCAATCTCGATCTGTACATAGACCAGACGGGTGCCGCACATCTGCTATATACAAAACAGCCGCATCAGTACAATTTCATCCGCGACAAGCACTTCCCGGGCGAAGCGATGACCGCCTACCTGGAGTATGTTACGGTCAAAGACGGCAAAGTTCTCTCACGCCGGACTCTGGCTGAGAGGCCCGGCGGGCCGAAAAGTTTCGAGCCTTCGTTCGGCCGCTTTCATATCAGCAGCGCGGGAGGGCTTTATGTAATAGCGGCCGGCACGGGCGTTGAAAAAGGGCAACGCATATACGGCAATTTTCTCGGTCGAATACCGGCAGGTAAAAACAAACCTAAATTCGAACGTATCGAGCTTAAGCATCCGTTCGGCAATTTCTTTACCAACACACCTCGCGGAGGATCAAAACCGTCCAATATTATTGACGTCTTTGGCATTGCCAACGACAATCCTAATCTTCGCTACGCTCGAATCCGTATCGAATCAAGCAAAGATTAAGCACCACAAAAGCTTAAGATGTTCCAGCCTTTAGCCGATACTGACTGTAAGAGGGTGGTGTTGCAAGCCATAAAGAATATCTATCTGTAAATAAAGCTAAGTGGAAAATAAATGATAAGGACCCGCGGAAATTTCCAGCCGGTATCAGTATTGATCCCGGACGGTGAAGACTCGTTAGAGATCGTAAAAGCATTGCGTTGCCTGGGCCAGGATCCCAGGTTCACGGTCCACGTTCTATCCAAGGCCCGTTCACCCTCAGCCAGATTCAGCCGCCATTGTGCTCATTTACATCACCATTCAAGCGAGAACGACGACGAATGGATCGAAGCTGTAGAAGCAATAGCGCAGCAATACGAGATTGACGTTGTATTGCCTGTGACTCTAAGAGGGGTACAGCTAATTTCGCAAAAACGCGAGGCAATTTCAAAAGTCAGCGCAATTCCACCCATCCCGGAATACGAGCTGATAGAATTGGTTCGCAACAAATGGTCTCTCTATCAATTCGCAAAACAAAACGGTTTGCCCGCCGTACCATCGATATATATATCGGCAAAGGAGGAGAACCGATTTCCGATTCACCGGACTTTGACTCAATACAGTATCCCGCATTGCTGAAACCAACATCACTGAGCGGCGGTTTCGGGATTGTAAAGGTAGACAGTCCTTCCGATTTAGAAAACGCCTGGAAAGATGAGCGTATAATAAAAGGGTCCGAATACATCTTACAGAGTTATATTTCCGGCTTTGATGTTTCTTTCTCCGTTTTCTGTCAATCCGGCAAGGTCATAGCTTATACACTCTGGAAGGAACTATTGCCGTCCAAAGAGCCTTTTCATGTTCCGAGATTGGTTGAGTACACAGAAGACGAACACGCGGTTGATGTCGGACGACGGCTTGTTTCGGCTATCGGATGGGATGGGGTGGCCGATATCGACCTCTTTTTTGATAAGCGTGACAAAACCGTGAAAATCCTGGAAATAAATCCTCGCTACTGGCAATCACTCTTGGGAAGTTTGACCGCGGGCGTTAATTTCCCGCTGATGGCCTGCTTAACTGCAGTGGGTGCGGAATGTCCGGAGATGAAGCAAACCCGCCCAATCAAATATGCCCGTCCATCGGCTTCTTTCCACATGCTGCTGTCCCGGCTCTTAGGGAGAAAGCTGGCCGAAGGCTATAGATTACGAGACAGCGCCATCCGATTCATGTTAAGCGATCCGCTCCCAGAGCTTGTATACGCTCTTCGGAAATTTACAAGACGATTTCGACGGGCGCCTCGTTGAAATCCGTACTCTTTGTCTGCATCCCGAGCCGGCCCATATTAAATCTGTGATCGAGCAGCTTGCGTTGTCGCTGAGGATTTTGTAGCATTACAAATAATTAGCAATCCAGAGTAATCTTGCAGGTTGATATGAATAGTGATGTTAGAAAATATTTTACCGTGTTCTTCTATTCGTTTCTGTCTTTGCTCTTACTTGCATCCGTGCTCGGCTTCTGTCTGACAGGATGCAGCAAAAAGGATGTCACGAGTGAAAATGAGCGTTTGACCATTGCAGTCATTCCGAAAGGGACAATTCACGAATTCTGGAAGACGGTTCACGCCGGTGCAGAGATGGCCGGGCGGGAACTGGATGTCGATATCCTGTGGAAGGGCTCGCTCAAGGAGGACGACCGCGAAGCCCAGATTTCCGTGGTGGAAAATATCATTACGCGAGGGGTGCATGGAATCGTGTTGGCTCCGCTCGACAACGCCGCGCTGCGCCGGCCGGTCGATGAGGCGATGAGCAGCGGGATACCGGTAGTTATTTTTGATTCGGGCCTGAAGGGAGACAACTACGTCAGCTATGTTGCAACGGACAACTTCAAAGCAGGACAGCTTGCAGGCCAATACATGGCGAAACTGCTCGACGGAAATGGTAATGTCGCGGTACTGCGATACGCTGAAGGTTCCGACAGTACAAGCAAACGTGAGAACGGTTTTCTCGATGCGATTCAGGCCTTCGAAGGTATCGAGATTGTCACTTCCAACCGGTACGCTGGAGTTACCACGGAAAGCGCCTTACAGGCGGCTGAAAATTTGCTCTCTCGATTCGGCGGGACCGAGGGAAACTTACGCATCGACGGCATCTTTTGCGCTACAGAGCCAACCGCCCTGGGGATTCTGCGTGCATTGCAGAATGCGGGCTTTGCCGGCAAGGTCAAATTTGTCGGCTTTGATAGTTCCGAAAAAATGATTGTCGCTCTGCGTGCGGGCGAACTGAGTGGTTTCGTCGTTCAGAATCCCATGAGTATCGGCTATCTCGGAGTGAAAACTCTGGTCGGGCACATCCGGGGCCAGCAAGTGCCACGGCGGATTGATACGGGATCCACCTTGGTGACAAAGCAAAACATCGACCAGCCGGAAATCCGTGAATTGCTCAATCCTAATCTAAGCAAATACTAAAAGGGCTCCCGCTGAGATTATTTTTCCGGGCCGGGATTTCGGTCGGCAGAGATCGCTTGGACTTCTTCGGCACTCAGGGCGTAGCTGTAGATACGTACATCGTCGATCGAGCCGTTGAAGTTGCGGTTCGGTTTCTCGGCATTTGCCCCGATGAAAAGATTGCTGTCGTTGACTTCAATTGAACCGGCCGCATCGGACGCTATATCGTGTTCGCCATCCACGTACAGACAGATCATAGAACCATCATACGTGCCGGTTATGTGATGCCACTGGCCGTCATTAACACTGACGGTTCCGAACAGACTGCCCACAAGTGCCCCAGGTACGAACGCACCAGTACAGGCAAACTCAATCGAACCTTGTGTTCCGTTTCTTTGCAGTCTCCAGGAGCCGTCGCCCTTCGTGATTATGGCCTGCCATTCGCAATCGAACGTATTGACCTTGATCCATGCCGCCACGGTGATTTGAGCGGTCAGATTGAGGCTCGAATCGTTACCCAAATCTACATAGTCACCATCGCCATCGAACTGCAGGGCTTTACCCGTCGCTCCATCGATCCATGCCGGATTGCCGGCGATTGTACCGTGCAGGTTATTGCCGCTCGAATCGGCCACTGTGCCGCCGGAGCCTTCATCGAGTTTCCACCAACCGACAAGCCCGCCGGGACTGAAACTCCAGACGTCACCGGCCACGATGGAACCATCCGATTGAACTTCGTCGACGCGCCAGTAATAAGTAACTCCCCGTTCAAGGTCCGGCGTAACGGTGGGCGTCGAGTCGCTTACTTCGGTAAGTAATTTCAACGCATCGGAACCGGTCCCTATATATACTATATGCCCGGTCGCATGAGCTCTCGGCATCCAGCTCAGTTCCAAGCCTTCGATCTGCGTACCGATCAGCCCATCGGCCGGCTGCGGTTTGATAGCTTTTGACTGAGGATTGAGCGGCGCGGCTTCAAGTCGGCCCAACTCATCAGAGGTAACATTTCTGATGCTCAGATCGCCAAAGACCACCCTGTACCTGTCATCGCCGATCTTCCATCGCAGCAGCACGGCGTGCGGAAACTCCGCAGTGACTTTGTTGCCGTAGTAGGCCGGATCTTTGCTTTCATTTTCAAGCGCAGCATACATCTGCCCGACTCGATCAAGTTTCATTAGTTTATCTAAGACCTCCTTTGGCAAGCCTCCGGAGGACTGATACGGGGCTAATTTCTGCCGCAATGGACCGACAATCTCCTGCGCTACCGTCATCGTCGAAAGGCTGCTGGGATACTTGCCATCGGTATATTCGGCAAAGAATTCCAGGACTTCAACGATATCTTCTCCCTCGTTACCAACATCCCATGTTGCCTGTCCGAGAAGCTCATAATCCTCGGGGATGGCCGGCTCAAGCTCAGCCGGGTCTATTTCAACGTCCCACTGAAATTCATCAATCACACAATCCATTGATATCTCACCGTTTTTCGAAGAACCTTGTGCCGTCAGGCGGACCGGCAGTTTTGTCTTTACGTCAACCCAAAGCCTGACTACAATGCTGTCGAACATGCCGCTACTCAGAGCCGACCCCAGCTTCGTGCCCAGCACAGGATCCGTCGCCTCGATCCCCCAGACCTCAATGCCATTAATTGTATCGTGACCCAGATCGACATGCTCGCAGCCGGCCATCGCCTTCAGCAGCGTCACGGGGTCACCGCCTTCCGAATCCATTTTTTCCATGAGCTCGTCCGTAAGGGTCATTTCAATATATTTCTTGTCGGCAGGCATCAATGTGTAGAGCACACGCTTGTCGAACAGGATATACGTATCCGTTTTGACAGTCCTCTGGGGCAGTTGTATTTGTGAATTGATACGGACACCTTTATCGTACGAAAGCTTGACTTCCGTAGTAATATGAGTTATCTGATCGGCGGGTGTGCCGGGCAGTCCCTTTATGTCGGCTTTTGTTTTATAAAAAACTGTTTTGATATCCCTGACCTTATCGAGCACTTCGGCAAGAGCTACACCGCCGCTGATGGGCAGAATGTTCAGGCCGATAAGCACGGCAACAATTATCACCGCCGCAACGGCTAATTTGACGAGTGGCTTATTCATAATGATTCTCCAAACATGGACAGTGTGAACTGTCGGTTGGAGCCGATGTTTGGGAAAAGCGCTCAGGAGCTGCATTTTCAGCTCATCACGATGCCTGGAGTTCGGAGCATCAAAAGGAATATCCTTTAAAAACTCTTCGATATATTTTTCGTTATCGTTCATAATTCTGCCCCTCTGCTCTTCATAGCGGCGTCTAACTTTTTCCGCAGCTTTACAGTAGCGCGTTGCAGCCAACTGCGTACCGTAGAGGGTTTCTTTCCCAGACAAGCGGCTATTTCGGTTAACTTCATATTCTCGAAAAAACGCAACGTGATGACAGTCTGGTACTTTGGTTTTAAGCTTAATAAGGCCTGTTTTAAGAGTAATTTCTTCTCAATCAGTTCTTCATCGCAGTCGATGACAAAAGCGGATTTCTCCCGTGTATTGATGACAGCTTTTTCAACCACATTCGCCCTGCGTTTTACACCGCGCAGATGATCGTTGACGGCGTTAGTTGCGATGCGAAAGAGCCAGCTTCGAAAATCAGTCGCCCTGCCGTCAAAAGAGTCTAAGTTATGCATAACTTTAAAGAATACTGTGGAGGCGACGTCTTCGGCGCTGTGGCGATCAAACAACCGGCGCAGGCAATAATAGAACACATCCTTATAATGTAAGAGATAAAGCTCTGCAAAAGCGTCAGGGTCGCTGCATGCCCTTTGAATAAGACCCGTATGTTCACTTTCGCTCAAACTCAAGTTCATGTGCCTCTGTATTCGCTTTTTGTTAATTTCAACTGTCATCGGCATTATAAACGTACAAAGGGCGGAAAACGTCTCAAAAAAATCAAGAAAAGCTACAAAAAACCTCCTCCGAAGCCACCGCTAAAGAACAACCGTCCTGAGAAATCGTTCAAAGATGTTGTATTAGTCATACAAATCTGGTAAAGGAAACCTCAGATGAGGATTATTTTTTATGCCGGATGTATATAAAAATCCAGCAAGGAACATAGCCGGCTTAAATTTTCGATTTATCACTTAAAAGAATCTATTTGGAGTTATGAGATGAAGAAACTTGTCGATTATTTCCTTAAAGGCCTTGTGATTTTTGTCCCTATGGCTCTGACCGTTTTTCTGCTGATATGGGCGTTTACCAGCCTGGATGCGGGCTTTCGTGCCCTATTTAGAATCAAGTTCCCCGGCGTGGGGCTGCTGCTGACGGTTGCATTGATCGTCGTGATTGGTTTTATCGCGTCAAACTTCCTGGGCAAGAGATTATTTGCCCTGATTGAAAAGGTTTTTACGGGGCTCCCATTAATAAAGCTGCTCTATTCGGCTGTGAAGGATATGATTGAGGCGTTCGCGGGCGATAAAAAGAGTTTTGACAAGCCGGTCATTGCCACAATCGCAACTGGAGGAGCAGTAAAGGTAGTCGGCTTCGTGACACAAGAGAGTCTGGAGAACCTTGGGCTATCTGACTATGTTGCTGTGTACCTGCCTCAATCGTACAACTTTGCCGGCAACGTTTTGCTCTTTCCAAAAGAGGCAGTCAAGCCGTTGAGCATAGAAAGCTCGCAGGCAATGGCCTTTATCGTCTCAGGCGGGGTCTCCAAAGGTTCTTCCTGAAATATGTTTTTCTGATCGTTAAGTTTCGCAAAAGGTCTCGGGTATGAAAAAGCAGAAAAATCCAGGCGCCAAGCCTTTCAAGGATTTCTGGAGACTGATTAGTCCCCAGGACCTTCTTAGCAGGGCCGGCACGGTAATGATGCGAAAGAGTCCCAAAGCAACGATTTGGACCGCCGGCATTACCTCATCAGGCTACCTGTCAAGCTATCTTGGGCTTCCCGGTTTTACGGGATTACAGGCAATCGTCGCGCCGTTCATCGTGGGCGGAGGAATGCTCGGCATCGGCGCCGGAATCAAATATATTCCCAGAACGATTTCCAGGAAATTAGCGACGATTGCAGAAGCGAACGATCTGAATCTGATGGAAGACTACAGGAAGTCGCAGGTAACCGAACATCTTAACGCGCTCTGGGACAGGGTATTCTGGTATGAGTCGGATATCAGATACACTCGTGACCAGAGGCTGGCGGAGCTTGACCGGATCATCGCGGATAAGAAGTATCTCAGGGAAGAAATTGCCGGATGGGACAAAGGCGTGCTTCAGCGCCTGGGGGCAAGAAGCGAAAAAGATATCGACGATATTGTCATGGCAATCATGACCGAGAAGCCGCTTACCGACAAGATAGAAATGTCACGGGAAGGGTATATCATTTCATCCATTTACGCCTTGAGGCACGCTCTGCCGCAATCGAGCCAGGCGAAACAAATTGGCTTCTGTCTGAATCTGTACGAAGATGCGTGCGACGGAGCTTATTTCGACGAGAGCGACGTCAAGCTCTTTGAGCAATACATTGGAAATATAGCCTTGACGAATATCAAAAATGAGGTTGGCTTTGGCAGACTTGACGCAGCCAGGCAGATCGCCAGGAAAGCCTCGTGGCGGTTCTGGTTTTATCTTATCACGAGGAAGATTGCGACCGGCGTGGGAAAGGCCGTCAGGGACCTTAATGACTGCTACGATACAAACATGTTCAATTCCCAGGTACTGCTTTGGCCGGGCGAGGAAAATGCGGAATGGATGAATGATTTCTCAGGAGCAAAAGAAAAAGTCCTGGAATTACGAAATTCAATCATCAGAGGGACATTGGGTGATAATTATGAAAACGCCGCGATTATGCTGGACAGGATGCTGCTGCCCTGCTTCGAGTTTGCGACCGATCTGAGGCTAAGATACGATCCCGAGTATTGCGATGGCAGCCTGGATTATGTCAGTGAAGATCAGGGAATCACCATTAAGAACAATGTTACCAGCGATCTTCAAGCATTCGGTTATCGCCGGAGTGACATCGACCACATGCGGAAATATGTGACAAATGCTAAAAAGGATATTTCATCATTCATGGATTATCTGGACACAAAGGGATATAGATGGCTCTTCGATGACAGGCTGGCATTGAGAGCGGTAAAAACCATGTTCCAAGTAAACAAGTACCAAACAAGGAAAATGCTTCAAGACAGCAATGGCGCCGCCCATCGGGTAAAAATTAACCGTGAAATTGAGAATGCAGCCGCCCAAAAAGAACTCTATTCAGCCAAGCTGACCGGCTTGAGATTGTATCATGAGTTGACAATATTACAAATCGCCGGATACAAGGACCTGGCGAAGGAACTGGCTTATCCCGGCTAATAAAAACAATTCTCAATTGATTACATAAGAAGTATCTGAAACATAGCCTTCTATCAGGATTAACGCCGGGATGGTAGCTGTCCGTTTATAAAAAAGGCCATAAGCGTTGCTCTTATGGCCACTGGTTCGTAATATGAATTTGTTTAAAAGTAAGAGATTATTGAAAACGCCAGCCAAACAAAGGCGGCGGCCGGATTTGATTAGCGAAAGGGGGCTTCTTTTGCAGACTCTCTTGCGTTATGAGCTGATGGGCCAATACGCCTAATTTGGCGACGTACGCCCAACTGCCCAATACGGCAAGAATTAACCATATCACTTCGATTTGATATCTATGTATTTTCATTACGCGGCTCTTTAAAAGACTTATTTATTTGTATTTGTATCGACCGAACCACAATTTATTCCTTAGCCAAATCGGCGCTTTGAACTGGCTTGTCGTAAAACCAGAAAAAGGATAGCCACTAAGCCGGAAAGGCCGATATTAGTGTGAAAAATGCACATGCCATACTGGATCGCTACCAACTCTTATCGTCCGAATTTACACCCCGGCGTTATCAATACCAAAGTGCAGCTTTTTTCGAGACGTACCTTTTTAGAAATTATTCGGCTCGTTCAATTTTTCTCGACTGTTCCCCGGAACTGCGGTATATTCTGCCGACTTCATTAGGGCAAAAGCCCAAGAGTTTGCAGCGAGAAGATTTGTGTTTAGAGGATGAGAACGGGCAGGGACGCGAGGCAGCGAACATGCACGTGAGTAACTTTCAAGAGGAAAAAAGAACCATACCGGCGGCGGAATCGATAGGTAACTCCGGACGCCGTTACGATCTCGACTGGCTCAGGGTGCTGGTCATTCTCAACCTGGTCCCGTGGCACGCGGCCTGGCTGATGGCGTTTGTGACGGGATTCTCAGATTCCACTCGTGAGGGTTTCGGCATTACTATCCTACGGTACTATACGGGTTTTTCCATTCGCTGGCAGATCCCGCTGCTGTTTTTCATCGCCGGAGCGAGTACCTGTTTGTCGCTGGGCCATCGTTCGCCGGGAGTCTTTGTCAGGGAACGGGCCAGGCGGCTGTTCGTGCCGCTGATGTTTTTCATGCTGGTCTGCTATCCGGTACTGCTGTACTTCTGGCCCGGCGTCTGCGATGACAAGAGCCTCTCGGATTATCTGGTTCATTTCTGGCCGCACTGCCTGTCGACAATTCATCACAGCCGGATGCCGGGAAGATCCCCGATGCCTGGATGGGCCCATCTTTGGTTCGTGGCATATCTGTTGATTTTCTCGCTGATCAGTCTGCCTTTATTCATCAGCCTCAGAAGGCAGGGCGAGAGCGGCCTGGCGGGCAAATACGTCAGCTTTTTTACAAAGAGATATGCAATCCTGCTGCTGGCCGTTCCGTTGATGGCCATTAATATTATTCTGGCACCGAAATGGCCAATGGCCCAACTGAACCTGTACGACGACTGGACATATTTCTGCTACGATTTGACGGTGTTTATCTACGGCTATGTCATCTGCCTGCACGAATCGCTCTGGCAAGCCGTCTACCGGCACCTGCGGATCTCGCTGCTCCTGGCAATTATTAGTACGGTCTTTGTCCTTGCGATGCGTTTCGAGATGCCAGCCTTTTCGCACCCGGCCTACACGCCGCGATACATGCTTTACTCGGTCTTTCTGGGCCTGCACACTTGGTGCTGGATCCTTACTCTGCTTGCTTTGGCAAGGCGATTTCTCTCCGGCACGAATCGATTTCTCAAGTACGCAAGCCGGGTTTCCTACCCGTTCTACATCCTGAACTTCCTTTTGATGGTCATCATCAATCACTTCGTTGTCCAGTGGCACATGGGAATGGCTGCCGAGTTCGCGGCCCTCAGCTTTCTATCGTTCGCTGTAACACTCGCAAGCTATGAATTGATCGTGAAACGAACTAAAGTCACCCGGTTCCTGTTCGGCATGAAAGTATAATTATCGCGGAATGGAAGTGCTTTGAGAAGCTGCTATTTTGTTCTTTCCATCAGGGCCGTGGCGAATTGGCGGAGGGTGTCGGCTTTTTGTCCGAACGGCTTCAACATTGCCACCGCCTCAGACGTTAGCTTATCCTGAACTTCCCTTGCTTTCTCTAAGCCGACTACTGCGGGATAAGTGCACTTTGCGGCTTTGAGGTCCTTGCCGGCCGTCTTGCCCAACTGCTCGCTCGATTCGGTTTCATCGAGAATATCGTCGGCAATCTGGAACGCCAGACCGACATGCAAACCATATTCACACAGGCACTCGAACTGCTTTTGTGTAGCACCGCCGCAGATAGCTCCCATGGCAGCGGCACACCGGAACATCTTGGCTGTCTTGTTGATATGGATATATTCCAGCATTTTTTTGGTACCGACACTTTTTTCAGCTCTCAGGTCCGCCATCTGTCCGGCGATCATCCCGGCAGCCCCGGCGTCCTGAGCCAATTGACTGATGAGTCTTACGGCGACGGCAGGCTGGTCGATTCCTTCTGCCAGGATCTCGAACGCAAGCGTCAAAAGAGCATCGCCCGTCAGGATCGCCGTGGCCTCGTCAAAGACCTTATGGCACGTCGGCTGGCCCCGCCTCAGGTCGTCATCATCCATCGCCGGCAAATCATCATGGATCAGCGAATAAGTATGCACCATTTCGATTGCGGACGAGGCAATCTCGGCATTGTTATTTACCCGACCGCCGACAAGCTCACAGCACCAGAGAACGAGCACCGACCGGACCCGTTTGCCCGGGGCGCCAAGTGTGTATTTGAGCGATTCTTTCAAATCGCTGTTTATTTGCTGGGAATCCAATATCCGCTGCAGGGCAAAATTCACCGACTGCGCCTTCCTGCGAAGTCGAGTATTGAAATCTATTGTTGAAATACTATTTGCCATATTCGATTCGGCCCCAACTGCTCACCCTTGACAACCAGGCATTGATTGCCGATTATTGAAGAATCATAGTAAACAATAAGGAATAAATAGTAAACAGCAAAATGATTCTTATTCTTGGTGTTACCGCATCCGGCAAAGGTCGGCTGGCCTTCGATTTGGCCGAATATCTCGATGCTGAAATCATCAGTATCGACTCGATGAAGGTCTATCGTCGAATGGACATAGGTACGGCCAAGCCGCCCAAGGAAGCCCGGCAATGCGTTAAATATCATTTAATCGATGTAGTTGAGCCAAGCGATTCCTTCAGCGTGGGGGCATTTATCGACGCCGCCTCTGATGCTATGGGGCAGATAAAGAGCCGTAATAGAAAAATCGTCGCCGTCGGCGGAACCGCCCTGTACATTAAGTCTCTGCTTTACGGCCTTTTCGATGGTGCCGGAACCGATGAGAATATCCGAACCGAATTGCGAGCACGGGCCGAGGCCGAGGGTCTGGCGGAACTGCATCGAGAGTTAACGAAAATCGATCCTGCCGCCGCTGAGCGTATCAATCCCAACGATGCCAGGCGAATCGTCCGGGCCCTGGAGGTTTATCAGCTTACGGGCAAATCCATATCCAGCTTCCAGAAGCAGTGGGAGCAGCGCCAAATGAAGCATGACTGGACGATAATCGGCCTGCGGAGAGAAAAAGCCGATGCAAGCAGCCGAATAAACAAAAGAGTGAAAAAGATGATCGGTGCCGGCCTTGTCGATGAAGTCAAATCACTGCTGGACGAGGAGAAATCCCTGAGCAAACAGGCCCGTTGCGCTATCGGCTACGCAGAGATAATAGAACATCTAAGCGGACAGACGAGTCTGGAAGATGCCATCGAGTCGATAAAGATAAACAGTCGTCGATTGGCCAAAGGCCAGCGGACCTGGTTCAAAACCTTCCAAAACGTTCACTGGCTCGATATCGCCGAAGACGAAACACCGGAACAAATCCTCGCCCGAACAAAGATACTGCTGGGCGACATTATCGCTTAGACGGCCTGTAACTGTCGCTGGGCCCGCAGGACGGTGGCGGTATCGCCGAGAACAAGCTGCTTTATCAGACTGGACGGGACCAGCGTCATTCCCACGTTGAAAACTCTTTCTTCAACCATCGCCGCGATCGTCCGTGCCGTCTGTCGGCAAACACCATGCCCGTCGATCAGGTCCCCAACGATTCTGGATTTGTTCCACCGGAATCTGCCGGTAGTCTCCTCGGCCCCGGTAAGAAGCTCAGCATCAGCCAGATCCTGAACATCGATAGGGACAACTTCGATCCTGGAACGCTTAAGCTTACGCTCGAAATAATGCTCGCTCAGCGCTACTGCGGCATCTTCATAACCGGTAGCCGCCAGAACCACCTTAATCATGGAAAAAACATCACCGCTGGTGACGGTGCGGCGGTTGTATTGATTGTACAGAAAAAACGTCACCACCTCGGCAAACTGTTCCGCAATATCTATATTTGCCTGGTCGACCTCGCCGAGTGCATTATTGATAGTTCCCATGACTTTAGTGTGCAGGTATTCTTCAATACTGCCGTCGGCTTTTATAACTTTGAGCTGTGTCTGTATCACCTTCCTTATGCCTCCATGCAAAATCCACCGAATCTCAATATAGTCAAAGCCAAATATTAATCAAAGAGCGTCGGCTGAGCAACGGGCTCAGCTTCGGTAATCGCTTTGCTGACTTCCTTAATCAATTCGCCCGCATCCTTGAAGTCACGATAGACACTTGCAAAGCGAATATATGCCACCTTGTCAACTCTGCGTAATTGTTTCATCACGCTTTCGCCGACAAAAGCCGATGAAACTTCCTTATCGAAATTCCGAAAAATATTCTCTTCGGCCTTGTCGGCGATTCGCTGAATCTGCTCGGCCGAAACAGGCCTTTTGTAACAGGCCTTCTGCAAACCGGTGACAATCTTTTCCCTGTCATAAGGAACCCGCGAGTTATCTTTCTTTACGACATAGAGTTTGAAGCCCTCACCGATCTTCTCGTAGGTAGTAAAACGTCTCCTGCATACAATGCACTGCCTACGACGTCTAATTACCCTGCCGCCATCGCTCGAACGCGAATCAATAACCTTATCCCGGTCTTCCTTACAAAAGGGACATTTCATTTCGTCTCTCGCATCTCGTAATGCTTGCGTTCGAGATACATTCATTAGCTGACGCTTTTCATCGAGATCCTTTTACCAAACTCCTTATCAGCCACAGGCAATCACGCTCCTCAAAGCTCATCAAGCTAACACTACATATAGAATATGGCAAGTATTCTAACATCAATATATAGTATGTCAAAAAAAATTTGGTCTATATTGCTAAATTTTTGCCGGTTCCAATTTATGGATTAGTGAGCCCTACTGAACTCGAACGTATCGTTTTAGGTGAAACCTTGACTTAAGTGCCGTCCGAATCGGAACATATCTCAGCATGCCATTCCTTTTAAAGCTTATTAGTGCAAAAATGGGTAACAGGAATCGAGATACGCAGTAAAAGCGAAGATTCCGGCTTCAGCAGTCATGGCATACAGAATCCGTCAATTCGAGAGAAGATAAAAACGCAGGAAAAAGATTTTCGCATAAAAAAAGCCTCTGCGCAGAGAACGCAGAGGCCAACTCGGAAAGAAACTTATACAACCCCCCCTCAGGTCTGGTACTAAGCTTTTCACGTCCTGTGAAAGCGTCGTTTCTAATCCGCCAACTCCTTCCTTCGTGCTACACTTAAAGTTTACTATAAAAAACCTCGAAAGCCAAATCGAGACACATAGTTTGTCTACTTTTTTTACGGCCCGATAAAACGAACGCTTCTATATGCGTTATACGCACGGCTTTTCGTTTTGAGCCGGCCTGCTTTATACCTCTTCGATTTTGGCTTCGCTTTTCAATCCATCTATAAAATGATCAATCGCTTCCGACAGCTTCTGTTCTTTGAGTAATTCCGTGATCCTGTCTTTTACATCTTCAAGGCTTGCCACAGCAGCCGGCTCTCTTGCATATACCTTTGCGATATGAAAACCGAAACGGGTGCGAAAAATATCACTGACCTGGCCGTCGCCTAAATTGAAAACCACATCCTCGAACTCCTCTACCATCTGTCCCCTCATAACGAAGCCCAGGTCACCGCCGCTGTCGGCACAATCGGTATATTTATCAACGACCACTTCAAAAGCCACGCCGCTTTTCAATTCTTCGTATGCCTTGTTTATCGCCTCATAAGCAGTTTGTTCATCCGTCTGCCAGTTTACGTATCTGACGATATGAGCCACCCTGGCCCGCTCGCCCGTTTTGAACTGCTCCTGATTTTCCTCGTAATATTTCCGGATGGCATCCTGAGACGGCTTCGGCAGGTCTTTGCAGACCTGGGCGATCCTCTGCTCGACTCTCATCTGCTTCTCGATGTCTTTCTTTATTTGCTCGTCGTTTTCGGCGTTGAAGTCTTTGTAGAGCTGCTCCGGTTCCTCGTATTGTTCCTTGAGCTTCACCAGAGCGGCCTGAACCTGGTCGGGCGGTATTTTGTTACCGCTCTTTTCCGCCTCCTGGTTGATTAAGAGCTTTTCAATCACATTTTCTCTGGACCAGTCGAGCAGTTGGGCCTCTCGCTCTTCGGCGTCCTGGTCGGCAAACACCCGCTCATAATCCGGCCTCAGCCGCTCAGCTTCCTGCTGTATTGCCGAATCCTCAATATTTTCACCATTTACAATTAATGCCATATTTCGCCTTTCGTATTGCGTTTAAAAGTTTCTAATAAAATTTCGACCTAACCGCCTTTTGCTTTCGCGTACCAGTCCGGATCCTGTGCCAGCTTTTCTCTTGCCTCGTTTGTCATCATCTCAAAAGCAGGGTGAGTGCTCTGCCACGACCGCTCTGTAAACGGGCTTTGACGCATCTTTTCTATCTCTGGCTCGACCTCGTCGAAGTAGCTGCCGTAGATGTGCAGTGAATCGCTAATATCGACATACCTGCCAACCTTGACTGGCTCGCCTCGTTTCTCGGCGATGCCGTCGGCTATTTTCTTTTGAAGGTAGGTCAGGGCATAAACATTCATGAACCACGCCTTGTAAAGGTCCCTGCTGCGCCAGTGTGTATTCATGTTGAGAGTAAGCTCGCCTGCATCGTTGGCCAGCAGCCGGCACCATATCCTCTGAAGACAGGGCGGATCGTCCGTAGGCGGATCCGCCGTCGGCATCCAGGTTATGGCCTGGGCCCTTCGGCTGTGCCCGGCCTGCGAGAGGTAATCGATAATGTACTGAATCTGGTCAATTTTCCTGAAAGGCTTGGGCGAATCGGGATTCCGGATATCTTCAACCGGACAATACGAGAAGAGCCGTTCGTGATACGTATAGGTCCACTTGCCGGCGGCAGGATCGATCCAATGGTCGTGAATCCCGTTAACAACTTCCTGCCGGTACGACTCAAGCTCCTCGGGCCCGCCGGGGAAATTCTTGTGAATCCGGGGCTCGGAGAACGGGTTGCTGACAGCGATCATCACGGTGGCGTCTTTGCTCGGTGGGTCTTGCGACTTATCGTATTGAGTTTTGACATCGAAGCCCTTGTCCCAAACAGCCAGGACAGCTTTTTCCCATGCTTCCGGCAAACAATCGGCGGTTATCGAAATCACAGGGATATTAGCAACAGATACAGCGGTTTTCATCTACGCATTCCTTTACAAATCTTTCTTCTTATTCCTATTTCAAATTTCCAAGGTCAATTTCTTCCTTGGTTATATTGTACATTTCGCGGTAACGCTCCGGTAAATCGGCAAGTGCTCTTTTAGCGTAGAAGGCATACTTACTCTCCGGCCACCTCTGGATAATGTCCCGGCATCCTTTGACCATCTGCCCGTATCCCATTACCGGCAATCTTCCCATTTTTCGCTGGTTTTCAACCCAAATCCAGAGTTTCTGCGCTTCAATCTCATCCTCCATTTCGAGTTCTTTAAATTGAGGTTTCGGCTGCTCGGCCGGCTGGGCTGGCGCGACCTGGCTGGATGGCTGTACAGACGGAGTCTGCGCAGGTTGCTGCGTAGATGGTGTCGGCGCAGGCGGCTCTTTATATTCCGGCTCGGCCAACAATTCCTTGTCATCCTGCTCCCACTGATCGTAAATCGTCTTCTCCGGCTCTTTCGTCCCCGATGTCAAAAAACCGATCAGGACAATCACGCCCACAACAAGAACCGCGAATCCCACAATTTTCAGCCAAAAAGTATCCATAATAATCCCACCCCTTTCTGACATTGATTATTGAATAATGACTATGAACTATTTATAATCAATCTTAGTGTTTAGCTTGATCTTTACAATATTAAACGGTCCATAATAAATAGTCAATCGCAAATGTTTACAGGGCTTATAGAGACAATTTGCACGGTAAAGTCCGTCAGCCGAACCGGGGGCTCATTGGTCCTAACTATCGATTTGGGCGTGCTGGCCGATGAGAGCAAAACTGGCGATAGTATAGCCATAAGCGGAGCCTGCCTGACTATCGCCAAGCTTCAAGGCAGCCTTGCAAGCTTTGACGTTAGCGCTGAAACTCTTACAAAATCGACGCTGGGCAAACTAAAATCATCATCGGAAGTTAACATCGAGCGGTCTTTGAAGGCGAATGATCGATTCGGCGGGCATTTCGTCCTGGGCCACGTTGACGGAACGGCAACAATAAATGCAATCGACAAATCGGGCGAGTTTGCAAATATTAAATTCGCAGCTAAGGCCGAACTGCTCGGTGCGATAGTCGTTAAAGGCTCAGTCGCCGTAGATGGAATCTCCCTGACGATTGCCGCCGTAGATATTAAGAGCTTCGGCGTCTCGGTAATCCCTGAAACGCTGAAGAGAACTACATTAGGCAAGGCAAAAATCGGCGATTTTGTTAATATTGAGACTGATATCATCGTAAAAACGATAAAAAGACAGCTCGATGAGATTCTGCCAAAGAAACAGGGCCTAACAGCCGAAAAACTAAGACAATTAGGATATTAAATAGTGTATAAAAGATCGCTGAAAGTGTGGCGTTGAACGGTATAATGAGAACTAACGGCAATAATTCGATCACAGAGCAGCCGGTTATCGGCGTAACGATGGGCGACCCGGCCGGCATCGGGCCGGAGATTATTGTCAAAGCCCTGGCTGACCCGGCGATTCGAAAAGCGGCGAAATTCGTCGTTTTCGGATTGAACGAGCAGCTTTGTTACGCCGCCGACGCCGCTGAGATCGAACCGTTCTGGGGCCGGCATCAGCATGAAAAAATCAGTCGCGAATATCCTTACAAGGTTGTTGTGGCCGATTACGACGAGTATTCCGTGCCGTCGTGGGTCAAGGGTCCCAGCAAATTGGCCGGCGAAGCATCGATGAGGTTCTGTCTTGATGCGATTGACGCCGCTCGCGATGAAATTATCGATGCGGTCGTCACGGCACCAATCAGCAAGAAAAGCTGGAAGCTGGCCGGCGGGGATTGGCCGGGCCATACCGAAATGCTCGCCCAACGCTGCAAATCACCGCGAAAGGTAATGATGCTTATCGCCGGGCCGTTGAAAGTGGCGCTGGCGACAATTCACGAAGCACTGTTCGATGTCAGGAACAAATTTACAATCGGCTGCGTCTTTGAGCCTATCGACTTGTTACAAGATGCCTTAAAGCAGTTCTTTGACATCGAGAAGCCCAGAATCGGCGTGGCCGCTCTGAATCCGCACGCCGGCGAGGACGGGCAATTCGGCGATGAGGAGCAGCGCATTATATCGCCGGCCATGTTATTAGCACAGGAACATGGTATAAACTGCCTCGGCCCGATCAGTGCCGACACCCTGTTTTTGCGGGCCGTGCGGGGCGAATTCGACGGCGTGGTCGCAATGTATCACGACCAGGGAATGATACCCGTCAAACTGCTCGATTTCGAGGGCGCTGTCAATATCACGATTGGCATCCCGATCATCAGGACTTCACCCGCTCACGGGACAGCATTTGACATTGCCGGCCGAAATCTCGCGAATCCGGCCAGTATGAAGGCTGCTATAACCACCGCAATACAAATGGCAAAAACGAAAAAGAATTTAGAATGTCGAATTGAGAGTTGAGAATTCTTAATTCCAATGCAAACTAAGCGACAAATCCGGGACCTGCTATCGTCAGCGGGCGTTTCTCCAAATAAACGGCTTGGCCAGCACTTTCTCATCGATCTGAATCTGTTGAGGCTGCTCGTTGATTCTGCGAATATCCAAAAGGAGGATGTTGTGCTCGAAGTCGGCTGCGGCACAGGTTCTATGACCGAGGCATTGGCCGGAAAAGCCGGCAGGATAATCGCTGTCGAGCTCGACCGGAACCTTAGTGAAATTGCAGGAAAACAGCTCTTAGACGCCGAAAATCTGCAACTGATTAACGCCGACATCCTCGAAAGCAAGCACATACTCAGCCATACCGTCGTAAGCACGTTGGCCCTTGCCCGCGAGGAATACCAGGGCCGGATTCTGTTAGTGGCAAACCTGCCCTACGATGTCGCCTCATCGTTATTGATGAATCTGGTCATGGGCCCGACAATCGCTGATGCCATGTATGTGACTGTTCAGAAAGAGGTTGCCGACCGAATGGCCGCCGCTCCGGCTTCCAGCAACTATGGAATATTGAGCATCTTCCTGGGTGCGACCGGTGATGTAAAAACGATAAGGATTCTGAAACCGGCGGTATTTTGGCCGCAGCCACAGGTCGATTCGGCAATGGTCAGCTTTGTCCGAAACCAGGCAAAATCCGACCGAATTGCGAGTATGGAGCTGTTCAGCGAAACTGTACATCTTTTTATGGGCCATCGCCGTAAAACTCTCCTGTCCTGCAGCAAACTGGCCCGAGGCAAACTTGCAGAAATTGCTGATTGGCCCAAAATATTCGAGCAATGTTGTATTAACCCAAAACAACGCCCTGAAACACTCAGCCCTGAAGATTATATCAAAATCGCAAATTATGCCACAAATTAACTATTTTTATATTGAAAGAAATGCAGATGTAGATTATAATATGTCAGTTTAGGCTTTAATAATGCAAAAGTGTCAAATTAGGGGAACAGAAGAATAGTGTGGCGCATCTTAACGAGTGAGCGGTGTTATATTAAAAATTAGGAGTATATTTATGAGTAAACGAAGAGGATTTACCTTAATCGAGCTTCTTGTTGTAATTGCCATTATAGCAATATTGATGGCCATTTTGATGCCGGCACTACGCCGCGTTAAAGAACAAGGCAAAATGGTAAGTTGCCTGGGAACTCTTAAACAGTGGAACCTGATTGCGTCAATGCACACGGAAGAAAATGACGGCAAATTCTGGGATTCCGATCCTGGGACCCCTGGCTACTGGTTCCCACGGTACATGGATGACCGTTATAAGAGCTGGAGGCAGAATAAGCTTTGGTTCTGTCCTTCGGCCTCACAACCTATAATTGACGAACATGGAGTTCAGGCACCTACATTCAATATCTTCAATGCCTGGGGGATATTTACAGGTGACAGGCTCTCAAGAGATGGCATAGCCGGCAGCTATGGCATCAACGGTTACTGTCTTATACCGGCAAGTGCTTCTACTACTACATATGAGAGTGGTGTTTCCGTCGAGAATGGGTGGAAGACCACCGGTGGAGGCAATGCAGCCCAGGTGCCATGGTGGATTGAGGCTCTGCGTTTTGACCTTTGGCCATTACCAACTGACGCACCTGTCGATAACGAGTTTGCGGCCTGGTCCGGTAACCTCATGGGCCGTTGCGCCATCAACCGCCATCAGGGATTTGTGAACGCTGCCTTCATGGATTGGTCGGCAAGAAAGGTCGGTATCAAAGAGTTGTGGACGCTGAAGTGGCATAAACGATTCGATACAGCAGGTCCTTACACGAAGGCCGGCGGAATGCAGCCGGAAAATTGGCCGGATTGGATGAGTCGTTTCAAGGATTACTAAAACAGATTATCGCAGGGAAATGCCTCGTGCTTTGCAGCCCGGACCTTCTTGTCGAATAGAGTTTATGAACAAGGCAATGTTTCAAGAACAGAAGCGGAAAGGGATTAGTATGAGCAAAAAAGAAGGTTTTACGCTCATAGAGCTACTGGTAGTAATCGCTATTATCGCGATTTTGATGGCGATATTGATGCCAGCTCTGAATCGGGTCAAGGAGCAGGGCAAACGGGCGACTTGCCTGAGCAATCTCAAGCAGTTGACTTTAGCCTGGATTATGTACGCCGATGAAAACGATGACAACCTCGTTAACGGCGATTCAGGCGAGTACGGTATCCATCAGGACCAGGACCCCTGGGTACTCTCCGATTGGGGATCCGGGATGACAGAGCGCCAGAAGATAGATGCGATCAAGAAAGGAGCATTGTGGCCCTACACCAAAGACTTGAAACTTTACAAATGCACAACGGTAAATAAGATCGTTCGCTCAGGCGCACAGGAAAAAATATTGCGAACATACTCTGTGTCTGATTCGATGAATTGTAAAGACTGGCCCGACATGAATGCCAAGATGATAAAGAAACGAATAGACATTCCCAACCCGGCCTACAGGATAGTCTTTGTTGATGATGGCGGTACAAATCCCTCCGCTCTTGGTGGCTGGACGGTCTATGTAACAGAAGAAAGGTGGTGGGACCCGCCGCCGGTTCGACACGGTGACGGAACGAACTTTTCTTTTGCAGATGGGCACAGTGACTATCACAAATGGAAAGACCCGCGCACCATCGAGTTCGGTAAGCGGGTACCACCGACGGCTTTCTCTGACGTACAAGCAGGCAACGAAGATCTACACTGGGCCGCCGTGGCTATGTGGGGCAAAGACGCGCAACATCGATAGCTATATCAGGCTATACGGATAACAAGTATGCCGGTTGCGTTATTTGCAGCAAATGCCAGTTTGTTCGTGGACAATTGATTTTCTTGGAAGCTTTTGTCCATCTGACGTTTGAAGTTTAATAAAAAAGAAGAGGAGCTTATTATGCGTAAGCGCAAAGGCTTTACGTTAATAGAGTTGTTGGTGGTAATTGCAATCATTGCATTGTTGATGGCGATATTGATGCCGGCACTGCAGCGGGTGAAAAAACAGGCAAGATCCGTACTCTGCCAAGCCAACCTCAAGCAGTGGGGCACGATTTTCGCGATGTATACGGACGACAACAATGGCCAGTTCCCCGAGCGCAAGAGCGGCAGCGACGGTTACGGGCGATGGATGGACTCGATGCGGGATTACTACATTACCGCCGAAGACATCCGTTGCTGCCCGGTAGCTCACAAAATCGCCAATCCCGAAATGATCACGGGGATCGACTGGTGGGGCAGTACGGAGATAGCCTGGGGAAAGATTCCCGGCTGGGATGCCGGAGGCGGCCGGACAATAGGCTATTACGGCAGCTACGGGGTAAATGGATATATATACGTGCCGGTCGGCACCGAGGTTTATGGAAAACCGCCCGAACGGTTCTGGAGAACTATTAACGTCAAGGGCACCAGTGAGATACCGATGTTCCTGGACTGCTATTTCTGGTGCGGATGGCCGGATGCGGACGACAGCCCGCCGGAATACGACGGCTGGCAATATCGAGGCGACGACAATGCAATGAACCGTTTCTTCCTAAACCGTCACGATGGATACGCAACCGCCGTATTTATGGACTATCACGTAGAAAAAATCGGTCTTAAGAAATATTTCACACTCAATTGGCATCGCGGGTATAACAGGGCCAATGCCTGGACCAAGGCCGGCGGCGTCAGACCGGAAGACTGGAGTAATTACGGAGATGGCTGGCTGGCAAAATATAAAGATTACTAAGACAATTCCAATATACTAAAACAAGTAAGAACTTTCTTGCTAACGCAGCATTCTGAAAATAAAGTAAACAGAAGGTATTGAAGGAGTGTCAGGATGAGTGAGCATAAAAGAGGATTCACCCTAATCGAGCTTTTGGTAGTGATTGCCATCATTGCAATTTTGATGGCAATATTGATGCCGGCTCTTCAACGGGTTAAAGAACAGGCCAAGGAAATGACTTGCAGGGCCAACCTGCGGCAATACGGACTTGTGCAGGCCATGTATTTGGATGACAATGACGACCGCTATCCTTATTCATGGACCTCTCTCGTCGCGAATGAGAATCCTGTGGGCGGCTATCAACGTTACTGTCGATGGCACGATCCGAGATATCCGCCCGACGGTCCATTGTGGTCCTATCTCAAACTAAAGAAAGTGAATCTCTGCCCCTCGTTCAAAGTCCTTGCCAAGTCCGAGGGCACAAGGCATCCCAGCCACGACTCTTCCATCCCAGTTATTCCTCAATATAGTTACAGCATGAACTCATGGTTAGGCTCGAAGGCAAATGACCCGGGCGGCTCTTCCGCAACAGACTCCACGGGACGCGGCGGAATTCATAAACGTTCCGAGATAACAAGAAGCAAAGCCGAGGTGTTTTTCTTCGCTGAAGAGAATATGTGGGGGAGGACGGGCAATACCAATGTGCTCAACGACAATGCCTTGTGTCCCGACGGACGCGATTGGTTCGGGACCTTCCACAGTGCATCGAGTTCTGACCTCAACACCGGCACAATCAATGCGGTTTTTGTAGACGCCCATGTCGAAGAAGTGCGATCGGCCCTGGGCCCTGATGGTGAGGACTTGGGAAAGGAATTCGGCATGTTCGAGAAACACGGCTGGCCGAACAGACAGCCGTTTCAATAGTCTTGATTCTCGCTACTCGCTTCTCGTCGAGCATCCAACACCGGGTGTCGAGTTAGATTGTCGCTGTTTTGTGCCTGTGGCTGTGGCATTCGATATTGACCGCTACCGGCAGTGAAGCTATATGGCACCCAGCCGTCTCGACCAGGCAAGCCAAAGCAGTGGTATCGCCGCCAAGGCCCTGCGGACCGATACCAATCGCATTGATTCGCGAAAGTAAATCGGCCTCAAGCTCAGCGTAAAATGGATCGCTATGTTCCTCGCCTATATTCCGGCATAGCGATTTTTTGCTCAACAGACAACTCAGCTCAAAATTGCCCCCAATCCCCACACCCACAACGAACGGCGGGCAGGCATCGGCACCGGCAGAGCCGACAACATCCACAATCCAGTCAACAATCTGGTCTTTCTCTGCCGTGGGCCTGAACATCCTGAACTGGCTTTTGTTCTCGCAGCCGCCGCCTTTGGTCATCACGGTCAGCTTGAGTTTTTCGCCCGGCACAATCGTGTGATGAATAATCGCAGGCGTATTTGTACCGGTGTTCTGCCGCTGATTCAGAGGATCGGCGACAACGCTTTTACGAAGATAACCCTTTTCAAAACCGGCCGCAACACCGGCATTGATGGCATCGAAGAGCGTGCCCCGCTTATTGCCGGCAGGAGATTTAACAGCCACTTGCGAACCCTGCTCGGCAAAGACCACCGCAAGCCCCGTATCCTGGCACAACGGGATTTTTTCATCTTTCGCTATGCGGGCATTTTCGATGAGCTGATTCAGAATTTTTGCCGCCGTCGGATTAGATTCCTTCCGTGCCGCCTTCTCAAGAGCAGTTAAAACATCCTCAGGCAACTCGTAACCGGCTGATATACACAGCGATTCAACCGTCTCGGCGATTTTTTCAAATTCAATATAACGCACGATAACCAGCCCTTCGACTTCGCTCAGGGTGAAGAGACCCTTCATGCCGAGCGAAGACGAGGCACACTAATCGACATTGACTTCGAGGGTCTTATACGTTGTATTGCCAACCGCATCACTGACCCTGACCGTGATGACATGATCGCCTTTCGGCAAATCTTCTTCCGCGTCTATTCTAATCGTGAAATTCTCATCCGTCGTATCATAGACCAAATCGTCCGGCACGGTACTTATCCAGCGGGCATTACTATCAATCGTATATTCCAGCTTACCAATCGCACTAAGCTCATCTGCGACCTCGATTCCCAAAACCCGATACTTTCCGTTGTCTTTGAGGGATGATGTAATCTTCATGTTCCTTACAACCGGCCCGGTGTTATCGACTACGACCGGCTCACTGATCCTGCTGCCGGACAGTTTGGTCAAAGTCGTATTGCTTCTGGCGTCGCTCGCTGTGACCCTGACTTCGTACCGACCGTCTTCGACGGTTTTGCCGTCCCATTCGAAGCTCGCAGCTTCAAGCTCATCCTTAAGCTCAATCCAGTTTGTCCTGCCAAGCTTTCTAAAATCGATTGTATAAACCAATTTGTCGCCGTTGTCGTCTTTGGCCACAAAGCTGATTTTGAAAACTCCATCTTTGCCGGTACTCTTAACCCGACTGACCGTAACCGATTCGATTTGCGGCGCCAGATTCGGCACAGTACAAGCCACGGCAATTTCCCTTATCAGCGGGCTGTCAGTTCCGTATTGGCTTTGCAGGATGAGTTTGTACTGACAGAATCTGCCAAGAGGACATTGCAGTTGTACCGGCTCGGTCACTTCCGCCGGCTCAGTCCATTCGGAGAAAGTCGGGTCATTCACATCCTTAACATTCCCGCTGCGAGCGGAGACGAGAACCTTGCATCCTTGCGGAATATTCGCTTCAATCTGCAGTTTGCCCCACGTCGCCGGCTGACCGGCATCAATCAGGTCGGACGTGTAGGTCCCCTCGGAAGCGAAGCCGGAGCCCAGCGTAATCAGCTTTGCCGGATTTGCCGTTCCGAGATACACAGCGTCACCCGCCAGAGCAATAGCGGTAATTTGTGCCGCCTGCTCGTCCTCGTAAATCACCGCCTGCTGTTCCATGGCCGGATCGACGCTGAATAGATTGGCATTGTTGCCGGTTCCGACAAGCAGCTTTCCATCCTTCTCTACCAGGCAGAAGAAAACTGCCGCCCCGCCGAATATGTCCGTCACGAAACCGTCCTGAGTAATCTTGTATATATGACTGGCTTGAGTTGGCTTGGCTCCCTTACGGACAGGAGGCGGTCCCGCGGCAGGTTTCGCTTCGCTTGCCACTTGTGTATTTGCAATCTCAAGCTTTCGGTCGCTCTTATTCTCGCCGGCACTTTCCTCGCTTTTTGCTTCCGCCTCAGGCCTACCGGGCGAAGTTCCGCCAATAGTGGATGCGGCGAATTGAGTTTGTGTTTGAACGATTTTCGCCGAAGTCGCCGCTGCGTATAAACTCACGTCGGATTCGGAATTTCCCGTAGGCAATAGTGCCGTGATTTCCGGCTGGTCGCTGTCATACAAAACTGTTACTTTTTTGTTTCGGGGATTAATTTTATAAACCAGACCCCGGCTGTCACTTCCGGCATAAATATAGCCGTCCCGGCCAATGGCAAGTGAGAGTATGTTTTTGTCGCGACTGTCATAAATAAGCTGAGGTTTTTTGCCGAGAGAATTTAGTTTATAAATCTTGCCTTCCGGCCCGGTTCCCAGATAAATGTTGCCGCCGTCGTCAATAGCCAGCGCGAAGATATATTTCGCATCCTCCGGTTCAAAGATGGTCTCCATTTTCTCGCCTTCAAGCCGGCACAGTCTGCATCCTTTGCCGCTTATCCCCGCTAAAAGCCTGCCGGCCACATCCGTCGCCATAGCGAAAATATGCTCGTTCGACAGGTACTCCTCGGCTTCGATCTCTCCGGCCTCGGCCTTTTCTGCATCGTCTTGTTTTTTTTCCGATTGAGCCCGGTCTGCATCCAGCGGATAAATCTTCGTCAGCTTATTGAGATTGTATTTGTATATGCCGCCGTTGGGACTTGTGCCGAAATAGACGGTTCCTCCGCTCACAACGATACTGTTAATCGACCAGACATCATCAAAACCCTTGAACTCCTTAATCAACGATTCGGCCGCCCGCCCCAGTTGAATCGTCCCACGCGAGCCAATCACAACCTTTTCGATCCGGCCCTTCAATAAATCCGTACTGCTGGTATGACGAGTAACCTTGCTGCTAACTGCCAAACAAGCTGAACTCAAAACCAGACAGAGCAAAGCCGCAAAGCCTGCCCTGAGGGGAATCGAAGGGATTATTTTGAAATTAGGGCAGAGTTTATCTCTCATAGCTACTCCTAAAATAGAAAAGCAAAGATTGTTGTCCATTTATTTTTCAACTGTTATTTGCAAGACTTTCTTATCGATCACAACTGTGCCTGTTTCCAGACTTCGCTCGAGCCAGTGCGAATATGGCCGGATTCTCAGTACCCTTTTTGTGTCCTGCAGGAGCAATACCTTGGTTGCCGGCAAGTCGGGCAGCTCGGCCTTTTCAATTATAACTCCACCCGACGGCAATGCTAAAAGGCAATACAATTTATCTCTACTGATTTGCAGGGAATTATTTAGCGCCTCAATCAGACCTGGCAGACTTTGAGCAATAAATCTGTGAGGAACCGCTTTGACCAGAAACTGTTCATAACTACGTTGGCCGCATATAGTCAATTCATACTTTCCCGGTGCCAGGTCTTCAGGTATCTCCAGGCTCCACTGATACCGCTTCTTGCCCGCCAAAACAGACTCCAGAACAGCACCTATCTCGATGCTCTGGCCGGCCTTTACCTTCGAATCGGACAAATCGACCGACCAGATATGTGAGATAACACTTCTGGGAATAATGTTAATTTCGCAATCTATCGATTCGATGTCAACTTCTCCATACGGATTATTCATAAGAAGCCCGATGCAACTATAGCATTCCATTACCACTTCGTTCAGGCCCATACCGCTGGAAACGTTCTCGAAGGTCACTGATTCTGCATCCTTGATACCGATATCCACTTTATACTCGATCATATGTTCAAGTGGCAAATCACCGAACTGAAATGCCGCTCCGGCCACGACCATCCGAAGATAAAACGGCGTGAGCAACCGATTATTCACGAGCCGGCAGTTGTACAGGCGCCTCTCGGTATCGTTATAGCGGTCTATTCGTATTGTCAGTGGGATCATCTTTGCTTCGGCACCTATCTTACCGACAATCCCAGTCGCTTCATCGTCCGTCACAGCACCGACCGTCTCCAACACGCTGGTTAATTTAAATGAACTCGCCATGTTTGAGACAACCGTGTGCACTTTCCCTGTGGCCATCGGCAAGTCTATCTGCCCGTAACCAAGCAGGAAGTGCCCGAAGGCGTAGACCTTATCGCCAATAACTTCAGTAACGGTCCCGGATGTGCTCATCGAAATATCGCCCGAAACCATCGGTACGGCCAGGCAGGCCCCCGGTGCTAATCGAGCTTCTCGTTCTGCGTGCTGCGTTCTGAGTGCCGCAGAACGCGGAACGACGAACTCTGAACGCGAAGAGCCACCGGCGACGACCATGAGCCCAAAGGGTTCAACGATGGCGCCCAATTGCTCACGAACCTCGGCAGGCAGACCGGAAGTAATCAAAGGGCACGGCAGGTAATTCACACCTCGAAAGCCACGACTTGCTCTGACAAGCCCGCTTCTAAGCCGTTTGTCAACCTCAGTAAAATCAATGGGAGCGGTAAAATCAATCCCAAGATCCACCTGCCCGGCACGTTGTTCAGAAATATCGGTCCGGCCTCCTCGGCCAACAGCAAGCATCTCGGCAATGGGTGTTGCCCCGTAGAGCGGGTCCTTCGCGTAACTCCATGTGAAAGCCAACGCCCCGGCCAATCGCCCGTCAATATAGACCGGCGAGCCGCTGCATCCGGCGACCGGTCCGGTGTGCATAAAACGCTCATCGGTCCCTTTAACCAGAATCGCATCTCTACTGCCGGGACTGGAGCTGGGATTTATATTGCGCACGACATCTACCACTTCCATGCCGAACTTCTCAATCCCGGCAACGCCGTACTCCGTCAGGCAGTATGCCTCCATCCCCGGTTTAATTTCATCAAGGCTGATGTATCTGTCCGGATCCCAAATGCCTTCTAATCCCCTGGGTTCACCGGCCGCATATAGAGCGCCCGTCAAAACTATGACTATACAAAAACGAAAAAGTATAAAGTTCTGTCTTACTTTGAGCATTAACGTCCTTTCGATTCTTTGCCGACGAAAATTCTAATCGGGAAAGATGGCTATTGCAAGATAAAACAACTCCTGCTACAATGCACCCCATGTTTGTCGTTCGTATTGCGTGATTGATCTTGCGCAAAATAACATCGCAATACGGGTTACGCAAAAATATACAAGATAACGGAGAAAGAAATGAAATCCGATCATCGGCATGAACTGAAAACTAATGAATTGGCCGAATGGCTGGGCAATCTGCCGCAATGGACAAAAGAAAACCTTGCAACGATCATCATTGTAGTAGTAGTCGCTGCGGCCGGAGCCCTATACGGTTGGAGGCTCTACAGCAAAAATGTCGTTCAGGTGCAGGAACAGACCGAATTTACGAACCTGCTCAATCAGGTATCAAGTGGCAAAATGCAAATCCTTCAGGGCCAGCAGTCCCAGGGAAGAGACTGGTCGTTCGTGCTTCTCCAACCGGCAAACAGCCTCCAGACCTTCGCCCAAAAAACAAGTCACAAGCGAATGGCGGCTCTGGCACTTATTAAACGAGCAGAAGCCCTGCGAGCGGAACTGCACTATGGAAATGTCGAAGAGCAGTATTTAATAAGCCAGACCAATCTGGCAAAAGCCAGCTACGCCGAAGCGCTCGATAAATGCCCGGCGAATCCTTCATTGGCCGCCACGGCTAAATTCGGTATGGGTCTTTGCGAGGAAGAACTTGGCAATTTCGAGCAGGCCCGGCAGATCTTTCAGGATATCGCGGGAAATTCCGATTTCGAAAGCACTCTTGCAACCATCCGGGCAAAACGCCGTCTTGAAACAATGGCCGATTATCAGCAAAAGATTGTCTTTAAGCCTGCGCCAAAACCTCCGGAACCCACGGTACAGACAACACCGATCGGTGCTGGTCAACTGCCGAA
>JBARRE010000635.1:0-5160 GCA_049644065.1 Sedimentisphaerales bacterium
TTGCAGGGATGTGCCTTGCCGGAGTGAGCGAAAGCAGAAGGCCCATTGTAGTGATCAGCAGAATCTTCCATGTCGAGGCGGTTAAAATCGGTTGAAGCTCAGGCATTTTGGCTGAGAGGATTTCCGCCGCCCATGTACAAGCAAAGCCCAGCACAAGAAGGTACAGAAAATGCCTCATTCGGACGTGTTCCTTTGATTCCTGCGTTTCGGCCCGGGTCATTTCAAGCATCTGGAGTCGTTTTTTGTCCACCCGCGTAAAACGGTTGAACGCTTTGGCGAAGTTTTTCGATCCCAGCAGAATCGGCAGCCATACCATATAGACAAGATTGTCGCCGAGCACGGCAAGCCCGAATCCCTGGCCGCTCGTTTTAAGCCCTTCGGTGACGGCCGCCATGTTGCCTGTGCCGCCGATCCAGCTGCCGGCTAACGAGCCAAAAGCCTTCCATGAATCTTCGGGCAGTTTGCTTCCGACAAGCAAGAATGCTATTGGGGCGCCAAGTACTACGCCGGCAGTGCCGAAGAGCATTACGAAGATGCCCCTGCCCATCATTCTGATTGTCGATGCGACGTCCACCTTCAAAAGCATTATTATGAGAAACATCGGCAGCACGGTTGAGCTGAGCCAGTCATACACCACCGAAGTTTTGGTTAATACGCCGGTGTTTGACATTACGGCGGGTAAGGCGTAGATAAAAATCAGCGGCGGAAAATAATTGAAAAGCTTCCACCGCGTTCGTTCTTCGAGAAAAAAGAAAAATGCTCCTACTCCGCAAAGGATAGTTAAAACTCCCACCGGGCTGGAGACATATGATTCATCCATGACTTTTTGTCCTAATCAAAAAAACTCAGATGTTACATGTTGTAATTGTAAACTCGCCGCTCTCAAAAGAGATGTCTTTGACTCGAATGCCCCTGACGTTCTTTTCCTTAAGCAGCTTGTCCACATCGACAAAGATTTTCGGATAATCGAGCCTTGAATACTCCGGTATTTTAGGTTGAAGTATTTGTTTAAGACGGCCTACAGCTTTGTTTAGATGGCTGCTGACAATGGTAAGTTCGAATATCGCCTGGTTATCGCTGAAACTCAGGAATCCTAACGAAGCTGGAATATACGGCAGAATGAACGAATTCGTTCTTATTACAAAATGAATTCTGTCACCTTCGACTTTCGGGCGTAATATCTCTCCTCGCAAAAGTTCATTGGAAATCAGGATTTGTGTGAACTCCTCGATACTGAAAGTTATTATTGCCATGGTTTTCCCTTGCCGGATCCTGTGTCGCGGGCATCCTGCCCGCGATCCGAGGGCGGGACGCCCTCGACACGAGATGAGAATAGAAAAGCGTCCAATGTTTGAATAGAACAAAGCATTCTATCGTAGCCTCCATTTAAAATAGCAAAGCTACATATTACCTGTTCTGTCCATCATCGCCGGCCGGCGAGCGCTCTGCCTTTTGCCTGGCGGCGGAAAGATCCTTGAACAGCGATCTTATGTTGAAGAATCCCCCGATTGTGACAACAACCGAAAGGCAGGCAAAAAGCGCCAGGCTCAGAAAGAAAAAGAATGTCCAAATTTTAATCCAATCCATCTAAATTACTCCTAAGTTTCACAAGAGTTGCTCGTCCCCTCTTGTCGGGCAGCAGCAGCGATCCGACAATCATCAGGACAATCGCCAGTGCCAGAACGATCAAGCCGATAATGGCGCTGGGGATGTCGCCTTCGATTCCAGCGAGTTTTTTGATCGGGTCCAGAACCGGCGAGCATAATTGTTGCACCTTCGAAAGTCCCAGTAAGGCAAGAAAGCCCGTAAGCAATGCCAGATATGCTCCGGCTCTGCTGGCTCGCTTCCAGTACAGCCCGAACGCCAGCAGCGCAAATCCGCCGATAGAGTATATCGCGCCGGAAATGGCCATGTAGTCCCACAAATCCTGTTCGAGCGGATACCAGAGACCCCAGACGAGGATGAAGATACCGATCGCAACGATGAAGATCCTTGTCAGCAGGAGCCGCGCCTTCGAGGACAGGCCTTTTTTGAACCACGGCGCGACCACATCCTGAGTGAGCACCGAGCTCCAGCACAAAAGATAGCTGTCGTGCGTCGACATGAACGCCGCGAGCATCCCCGCCGAGATAATGCCGATAAAGCCCGCGGGCAGGATCTGGCTCAAATAAAACGGCATTGCAGTCAGCGATAAATCGGAGTTTGCCTTTCCGTCGGCGGACAGGAATACGTCCCTGAGGGTTTGGTTACTGGCGATAAAGACCAGGGCACAGATTCCGAAGAAGTAGGGGATCAGGAATCGGATAAGGAAACCCACCGAAGAAAGCATGTATATTCGTCGTACAATTCCGGTACTCTTTGCCGAGCAGGCCCGGATGACGGCGGTCTGCCAGACGGCACAACTTACAAGGCCCATGAAGAACATCCAGAGAACATATGACCAGCCGAAGCCTGTTTCGTCGAAGGGATTGAATCCACCCTGGCCCATCTCCCTTGTAACCGTATCGACGATATTGGCCCAGCCCAGGTATCTGATTGACATAACACTGGCAAAGAGCAGACTGAACGACAGTACTACGAACTGGATATAATCGAGTATCGCCACGGACACCATTCCCCCCAGGGTCGTGTAAAGCAGGACCATGCACAGCAGGACGGTCATGACGATTTTGAGATGAAATTCGGAGGTCATGCCGGTTACGCCGGTAACGAACAGCGAGCCGGCCTTCAGGAACATGCCCATATTGAGGATGCCCGAAAGTGCAAGGATAATACCGCCGAGTATGCGGACATCTCTGCCGAACCGCATCTCGTAAAACTCCGGTATTGTCATCACCTTCAATCGTCGCAGCGGTACAACGATGAAGCCGGTTATGCCGACGAAAAGCGTGACAATCGCCGCCGCGAAGGCGATGTGAAACGCGGCGAATCCGCCGGTGAAGCCCTTCTGAGACGAATACATTACTGTTACGAGGCCCAGTTCGGTGCCGATCATGGTCGCGATGGCAAGAAACGTTTTGAGGCCCCGGCCGGCGACCATAAAGTCCGTGGCCGAGGCAATATACTTGCGGATGTAGACGCCTATACAGACGATTGCAATCAGATAGCCTATGACAATACACCAGTCGAGAATGCTGAAATTCGTTTCAAATCCGAGACTTGTAAAATCAATATCCATAAGTTCTCCTGCTTACCAGGCCACATACGTTATTCAGGATTCGTGATACGATCCACGAACCACGGCACGGACGATTGGGATTATAGCCCATCCGGCAGCGTTCTACAATATTTTCTACAAATTCCAGATACAATATCTGGTTTTAGTGCCATAAGTAAAAAGATTCTGCCTTTTACTTTTCGTTGACCATGTAAAAATCTTTTTCGTTAGACTAAAATATGTATCCAGATCGTCACTCAAGTGATTGAAGCTTCAACCTTCCCAAGATCTGAGGAATATTGATGTTTGAAGACCAGCGTTTGTTAAACAGGCTACGTGCCGGAGACAAAGACGCACTGCGTCGAATATACGAAAAGTACATAGACGATTTGCTGAGGGTAGCGACGTCTCTTCTGTCAGATATTCAATCTGCAGAGGACTGTCTTCACGATGTTTTTGTTAACTTTGCAGGAACGATTGATGGTTCGATGATACACAGTAATCTCAAAAGCTATTTGATAAGCTGCGTGGCCAACAGGGCCCGGGACCAGTTGCGCAGCAAGGCGAGGCAATCAATATCTCAACCGGAACAGTTATGTTCTCGGCCAGTTTCAACCAGCCCCGCAAAGCAGATAATTGACGCCGAAGAATCTGTTCGAGTTTTCGAGGCATTGGCAGAATTGCCCTATCAACAACGTGAAGTGTTCGTACTTCGCATTCAGGGGCAAATGAGATTCCGGGAAATTGCCGGTTTGCTTGGTCTTTCAATAAACTCAGTGCAGAGCAGATACCGTTACGCAATCGAGAAACTGCGGGCAATTTTAAACGAGGAAAGTCAGAATGAAACAAGAAGAGATAGAGCGATTAGCAGAGAAAATCAGCATTAACCGAGCTGCTATTGATCATGAGCGCATACTGACAGATGCCGAAGCAGCTTTGGAGACCTCCAAAAGACCTGCAACCTCTCACGTCCGCGTATCCTTGCAGCGTAGGTTCAGACTGCTGGTGTGTGCAAGCAGTCTGGCTGCTGCGCTACTTATCATTTCTTCCCTGGTGGCCTGCTTTGTTTTGTCCGGAAAAGTCAGCGACCTGAAAAATGAGCTGGAGCTGGCTCAGCGCGATGTTGCTGTTGCTCAGCCTGATGATTCAGCTACCATTAACTTGTATTTAAAGGAGCACAGGGATGTCGTCGCTCGACATGTTTCCTTTAGTCAGGCCGCACCACAGCCGGCACAGATGCGTGTGAACCAACATGACATCATGTATTATGAATTTCTTGATGATGGGCCGGAATATATGAGTCCCGGCATAATTGTCAGAGGACCTTCATCTCAGCGAGAAATTGGTTTGCCCGAAGCTCCCGTGATTTCCAATGGTCACACGCTGAGCCTCTCTGAAGCCAAAGAAACCGCCAATTTCGATTTAGTGGCGCCGCCGTGGCTTCATCCCTACTATAAACTCGACCAGATCAGAACTATTGAGGACCGTGACGCCCTGCAACTGCTGTATACTAATGGCACCAATACGATATCATTGTTTGAGCAACCCCTGGATGGACGGCGCGGGCTTAAGTCAAAGGATTTCAGAGAATATGCCGTCTATCGCAACGAGGGACAAGTCGGAGGGATCATTCTCGCCTGGAGAGATGATGTCCTTTCTTATGTCTTAATCGGCAATACTGAAATGTCACAATTAATGGATATGGCGCAGTCAATCAGCGCCGGAAAATAAAAGGGAACAAAAATGAATAACAAAAGACCAATCACACTAACTGTATGCTGGATTCTTGCAATCGTACTTGGATTATCTGTTCAATCGTTTGCAAATAACGAATCAGAGACAATCATAAAGGCCGAACAACACTTTCAAAAGGCAAACGAGCTGCATATACTCGCCGATTACGATGCCGCAATTGCCGAATACCGGACAGTAATAAGTCTGTCACCAAACAGTAAAATCGCCCAGAATGCTCAATACTGGATCGGACAATTATATTATGAGAC
>JBARRE010000636.1:0-4574 GCA_049644065.1 Sedimentisphaerales bacterium
CCCTTGAGCACTCCCAGCCAGCTTTGTCCCTGCATCGTGTCGGGGCTCGGAACTCCTGCCAGTTCGAGGAGTGTCGGCGCCAGATCGATGTTCAGCACCATTTCATCGCATGTCGTCGCATGCTTCCCAATATGGGGGTATCGCATCACGAGCGGTATTCGCATCGAGGGTTCGTACGCGGCCCGCTTGTCCCACATCCCGCCGTGTTCACCGTGGAAATAACCATTGTCACCAGCGAAGATAACAACGGTATTATCGAGAGCATCGATCTGTTCGAGCGTCTCTAAAATACGCCCAAGACTCTCATCGACAGCCGCCAGGCAGCGATAGTAAGCAAGAATCTGGCTCTTCCAGCCCGGATCCATTTTCCTGCCCCAGGGAGGCTTTGTATCCAGGTTATCTTTAGGATTGTGCCGGGATTCGATCTCGACGTCCGAATAGAGATTCTCATGCCGCTTTGCCGGCACGAACGGCCCGTGCACCGCTTTGTGGCTCAGATAGAGCATAAAAGGTTTTTCGTGCCGCTTCTTCAGAAACCGAACCGCATAATTAGTCAGGTCATCGGTCACATAAGTATTGGACTGGACTGTCTGCCCATCGACATTAAGCTTATTCTTGTCATATCTGCCCTGCCCGGTAAAGCTCACCCAATGTTCGAACCCGAGCCGGGGAGAATTTTTCCTGGCCATGTGCCATTTCCCAACGAACGCCGTCTCATAGCCGGCTTTCTGCAGGAGTTGAGGGAAAGTCGGCACAGAGGCATTTGGATCCTTGCCGTCGTTTCTAAACACTTCATGCCTGTGCGCATAACAGCCCGTCAGGAAACTTCCCCTCGAAGGGCTGCAAAGCGACGTTGTCACAAACGCGTTCTTGAACATGACGCCCTCTTTGGCCAGGCGATCCATGTTTGGTGTTTTCAGCCAGGGATGGCCGGCACAACCCATGGCGTCATAACGCTGGTCATCCGTCAGGATAAAAACAATATTGGGTCGCTCTGCAGAATCAGAGTTTACGCTCCTTCCAAACACCGGCGAATGCTTTTGCAGGGTCAGCACAGCGCCTAAGCCAACACCTTTCAAAAAATGACGACGTGTATAACCTTTTGATCCCATACCAGTTCCTCAGTCTTCACCAGTCTCAAGGACTATCAAAGCGGCCGACTATGCCCCTTTTCCTTATACTTTTCCAGCAGTTTTGTCAAATCCTGCACGATTTCCGGGTGCTTATCCCACAAATCGTTTTCCTCTTCAAGGTCATCGGCCAGATTGTACAATTGTCCCGGACTGCCGGGTTTAGGGCCGCTGCCTCCGGGCTCGACCCACCCGCCAGAGCTTTTTGTCTCCAGAATCAGCTTCCATGGACCCCGTCGAATACTAAAGACTCCGAAGCAGGAATGATGCACTATTGCTTCGCGAATCGGCTCATTGTATTTTTCGCCCAACAATGCCGGCAGGATATTATAGCTGTCCTGGCCCGAATCATTGCCCAGCTTAGCTCCAACGATGCCTGCACACGTTCCCATCAGGTCTGTCAGGCATATCAGCTCGTCGCACGTCGAATCAGGTTTGATTCTGCCCGGCCAACGAGCTATAAACGGGATGCGATGACCACCCTCCCAGATATGTGATTTATAACCCCGCCAATCGCCGGCGGATTTGTGTCCTTTTTCACCAATCCGAGGGCCATTATCACTTGTAACGATAACCAGAGTGTTTTCTGTTAGCCCGAATCTGTCCAGGGTATTAAGCACCTGCCCTACACACCAGTCCGCCAAAGCAACCATGTCACCTCGTGCTCCTGTCCGGCTGAGTCCTTTAACAAAATCCGGCGGCAGCCAGGGTGCATGTGGTGTCGACAGCGGAAGGTAAATGAAAAACGGACATTTTCTATCAGCATCGCAATGCCGCTTTATAAATTCTCTGGTTTTATCGACGTAAATCGGATCGACGTTTTCATTGGACCAGCCGGGAACCATTGGTCCCGGACGACTGCCAATAGTTGTGACCGGACCATTGCGGACCATGGTCGCAGTTGGCTCGGCGGTACATTTACCGTTTTCAATAAACACGTACGGAGGGTCTACCGTTGAACAGGCGGCAGTGATGAACGAATAATCAAAACCGTGCTCATTTGGCCCGTCGGTGACGGGTTTGTCGAAGTCAACTCGTGCCGCATCCTTGACACCGGTCACAGGCCCGCCGCTCTTGGGCTGCCAGCCGATCCCAAGATGCCACTTACCTATACAGGCGGTATGATAGCCATATTCGCCAAGAAGTTCGGCAACAGTCATTTGATCCTGCGAGATCAATGGCGGAGAAAAGCCACTCAAGACGCCACTTTTTAGGCGAGAACGCCAGCAGTATCGGCCTGTGAGCACGCCGTATCGCGTCGGGCTGCACACCGCAGAGGGGCTGTGCGCATCTGTAAAGCGCATGCTCTCTTTCGCAAGACGATCCATGTTCGGCGTCGGTATTTTTGATTCCGGATTGTAAACGCCCACATCGCCATAGCCCATATCATCAGCCATGACGAATACGATGTTTGGGAGGTTTTGCCGAAGAATTCCGGCCGCTTCGCCGGCATTCGCACATCCGGGCATCGCAAGAGCGGCCGCCCCGAAACTCATCACTCTTAAGAAATCGCGTCTGTCCAAAACACTGTTCATCCCAAACCTTCCTTTAAGTTTATGCAGGTATTATGACATAATTTGACTATTTCGTCATGTCTTTCCCAAATATCCGGTTGCAAAAGCTAATTTTAACTACTATTCCAATTGTTGAAAGAATGCGATATAATCTTCAGACGTCGCAAGACATGATAAAAGAATTCCTGTGTATGAATGGATCGTGTGGGAATACGTATTTCGGGGAATGATTTGAAATGTTGCTGAGGAAGAACCATGTCAAACTATAGTCGCAGAGATTTCATTAAGACGTCGGGGAGTGTTCTGGGCGGTGCCGCACTGAGTGGATTGACGTTGAACTGTCATAAGAACGAAGCGGTGCCCGGCAAATGGACCGGCTTCAAATACGCAATGTGCAACGAGAGCATGGCCGAATTAAGCTGGGCAGAACAATGCCGGATTGTAAGTGACGTCGGTTATGAGGGAATTGAAATCGCAGCATTTACTCTGGTCGAAGAAGGTGTGCAGGAAATAGGCCCGACAGGACGTAAAGAAATAGTTTCGGTCATGAAAGACGCTGGTCTCGAATGTGTCGGCCTGCATTGGCTGCTGGCGCCGCCACCAAAAGGATTGCATTTTACGACGCCCGATGCTGGTATCCGCCGGAAGACTGTAACGTATCTTGACGCACTGATCGATTTCTGCGGTGACCTCGGCGGCTCTTATATGATTTTCGGTTCTCCCAAGCAGCGTGATACAAAGGGTATTTCCATTGAGCAGGCAAAAAAATATTTCGCCGAAGGTTTGACGGCAGTGGCCGACCACGCTCAGCAACGAGGTATCGAAGTTCTTGTCGAACCTTTAGGCAAAAGAACAACCGATGTTGTCAATACTTTGGCAGAAGCGTCGCAGTTAGCCGAACAAGTCAATCGCCAGGCGATTGGGATGATGTTTGACTTCAATAATACCGTTGACGAAACCGAACCGTTTGACCTCCTGCTGAGAAAGTACCACAAGAATATCCATCACGTTCACGTCCAGGAAATGGGTGGCAAACATCTCGGCACGGGGACTGCCGTCAACGACTACGTGAAGGCTTTTCAGGTGCTGAAAGATATGCGATACAATCACTGGATTTCTCTGGAAGTATTTGATTTCTCGCCCGGCGGCAGAACAATCGCTGAAGAGTCTATGAATACTCTGAAACAAATTGAAGGTAAATTAATTTAGTTGTCATGAAAAACTGGTTGTTGAAGGATATATTTAAAGAAGCTTCACTTTAACAGGGGTCAAGATAATGAAAACAAATCTTTTCTTATTATTTTTTGTGACAGTCTATTTTGTCGGCTCTGTCGGCATTATACACGCCTCCGAAACTCAAAAGGATTTCTCCCCCAGGCCCGATGAGAAGCAATTGCCCACCGCGATGCACTCGGCAATGAAAGAGCTACCGAGCATAGCGGTCGGGAAAGAGAACGCTCACATTACAGGCAATGACAACCGCGCACTACAGGCGGTAGTTGACTATATCGCCGGCCTCGGAGGCGGAACAGTGGAGATCGTCGAAGGAGAATATGTGATGTACGATTCGCTGCATCTGCGCGCTAATGTGACAGTCAAGGGCGAGAAAGGCAAGACGATGCTGCGAAAGGCCAATGGAGCCGTTTGCCCCCTGGCCCTTGACGGCGACTTTGGTGAGCAACAGTTCACTGTTGAGGACCCGACCGGTTTTGCGATCGGTTACGGCGTTGCGATTTGGGACGACCGAGCAGGAGGATTCCACACCACCGTAGCACGCATTACCGGGCGAAACGGCAACACGTTCTCGATCAATAAGCCGCTGATGGCCGACTGCATGGTCGGCAACAAGGCCAAAGCAGCGACGGTTTTCCCCGTCGTCAGTGGCTATAATATTGAAGGAGCACGTATTGAAGGTATCACTATTGATGGT
>JBARRE010000637.1:0-12443 GCA_049644065.1 Sedimentisphaerales bacterium
ATCGCATAGCTACCGTTAAAGCCATGTATAACTGGGCCGTAGACAATGAAATAATTGACCAATCACCAAGGCTAAAAGCCGTGAAGAAGACAATACTTACGTTACATTGTAGCAGAAGCCATGAAAACAGAAAAGTTGGATAGAAATGAACTCTGTAATGATACTACAGTCTCGATTTTAGTGTTTTTTGGGATATTGAGCCTGTGAGTTAAGCCGAGCGGCAAATCTGAAAACCTGGCGCAGGTCTATGGCTGGTTTTATTATGAAATTCTTACCGACTTGAAATTACTAATCGGGCGTTAGCTAAGATTGCTTCTTGCACGAAGTTCGCTAATTGCTTAGAATGGCGAGGGAAATGGTGTGGAAACAATGGCAGCTTTTTAAGAAAGGAGGCCAACAATGAAACATCTGACATTCTCAATCATTATTTTTGTTTTGGTAATATTATTTGCAGGATGTTCCATGCCCTGTTTCTATCAGGCGGGCAAGAGCATTGAGCAGTGTGGACAGGATTTATTGGAATGTGCTTATTCGGATCGTCTCACACGCGCGTGTATGCAGGACAGGGGATACCAGTATCTGGATGCAAAGACGTTGCCGCAGAACTGGAAGCGACGGAAAATAGTGATACTGTTTCAAGAGAGCGCCGGTTATGGTGACCGAATATTTATGTCCGAAGCATACTGGATTGTGGATGGGCGTGGTATCTTTTCAGACAACTTCAGGGTGGTATTTGAACCGGGAGCTCAAACAACTGATCTGGACGCACAACCGGGAGAATTGGTAGGATACAGAATACGTCAGGATGATTATGGTAAATTCTCCAGGACGCCCGTCTACGGCGTTAGAGTTGCATTAGAGCCGGAAGCTCAGACAACCGATCAGAAAGCGCAACCCAGACAATTGGCAGGATACAGAATTCGTCAGGATGATTATGGTCAATTTGCCAAGATGCCCATCTACGGTGTAAAGGTTGCATCAGAGCCGGAAGCTCAAATAACCGATGCGGATGCGCAAACAGGACAATTGATAGGATACCGGGTTCGGCAGGATGGTTTTGATAAATTCACTAAAACGCCCGTGTACGGCGTTCCAGTTGCATCAGAGCCGAAAGCTCAAATAACCGATGCGGATGCGCAAACAGGACAATTGATAGGATACCGGGTTCGGCAGGATGGTTTAGGTACATTCACCAGAACGCCTGTCTACGGCGTCAGGGTTACATCAGAACCGGAAACTCAAATAACCGATGCGGACGCATCGTCAGGAAGATTGATAGGATACCGTGTTCGTCAGGATGGTTTAGGTAAATTCACCAGGACGCCCGTCTACGGTGTTAGGATTGCATCAGAGCCGGAAACCCAAATAACCGATCCTAACGCACAATCAGGAAAATTTATAGGATACCGTGTTCGTCAGGATGGTTTTGGTAAATTCACCAAGACGCCCATCTACGAAGACGAATAAAAAGTAACGTAAAGAAGGACGGCCCGGCGTAGAAGAGTAAGGGAATTATTAATCCAATAATAGGCCTTGCGGAGTAAAAAATTCGTATTCTTGCCTTGAAGCCCGAAAGCCGAATTTTCAGATGGCTAATATTAAAGGAGCGGGCCGAGAAGTGGAGTCAGGAGAAAATTCAACTCGGCCCGCATCCTTGGATCCCCCCGATCCATTTAGTTATACGATTGGTAGTTAATCAGAGTTCACAGACTTCAAGGCCATCAAAGAAAAAACTTTCATAAAAGCTTATGTTATCGGTACATAAAGTTTCTCTTCTACACTACTATATCATCGATATACATTGCACGTCGTTAAGTCCCCAGAACTGATTTTTTATCATTTTCGGCATTTTCCTGTACGGCAGGAGACGGGTGTTGCCTGTTTTTTCAGTAGGGCGGAATGTCGCCTGATTTACCCGGACTTTGCCGGACTTGCTATATTAAGAATCATTAGGCCTGAAACGTTATTTTTTTTTGAAATAAACTTGGTTGAGCAGCGACAATCCAAATGTGGCCCGGTGGAGGCCAGAATCGAGAATTAAAGTAAAGTTAAAAGTATTAAGGAGTAAAGAAATGATTATGAAATGGTTAAAAAGAAGCGTGATTGTTGTGGCAGGCGTTTCACTTGTCGGAAGTATGCTCTTCGGGAAGGACGTTGTCAGCTACGTTCGCAGTTCGGCCAAGTCGGTGCGGACCGTGGTAAAAGACTCGGTTCCTATCGAGTTCGAGCTGAGACGCGCCCGTGATCTCCTGGAAGAAATTATTCCCGAGATGCACGCCAACGTCCGGCTGATAGCCCAGGAAGAAGTGGAAGTAGCGGCACTGAATGTCGATATCGCCAAGAGCGGGGACTCTATGAAGGAAGAGGAGTTGCGGATCGCAAAGCTGCGTAGTGCCCTTGCAGAGCCAAAAGTCCAATATTGCTTTGCCGGCAGAGAATATCCTCGCAGTTATGTCAAGGAAGACCTGGCGAACCGATTCGAGCGATTCAAAGAGAGCGAGCTGGTCCTGGCCAGCAAGGAAAGACTCTTAGTCAGCCGCGAGAACTCCCTGCACGCAGCAATGCAGATGCTGGAGCAAACCCGCAGCCGCAAGAGAATGCTCCAGGATAAGATCGAGTCGCTTGCAAGCCAGCATAGACTTGTCAAAGCCGCGTCGGTCGGATCGAATATCCAGGTGGACAACAGCAAGCTCGCACAGACGGAAAAGCTCATCACTCAGATCAAAAAACGTCTTGATGTTGCCGAACGTATATTGGCCCACGAGAGCCAGTTCGTTCAGGCAATTCCTGTCGATGCAGTCGTTGAAGAAGATTTATTGACACAGGTGGACGACTATTTCCAGGCCAGAGATCAACAGACAAAACTGGCAAGTACTGCTACTCAGACGCAACAACCTGAGCAACTACTGGAAAACTAAAACGAAACTTAGTAAAATAGGCCGATATACCTTCAATTGTCGTGCCAGTGAATGCCGGGAGTAATACAGTGCTGTTCCTACGACTAAAACAAGCTGCAAGTGCGATTGCTGACGACCGATTGGATGAAGCCTTTGACATTGTTCAGCCAGAGGATATCAGGCAACATCGTCGCGGTCAGAAGCTTATCGGTCGGCTGGCACGAGCCTTAGCCAGACGCGGCCAGGAGAATCTCGAAGCAGAGCGGATACAACTTGCCCTGGTTGACTGTAATAAGGCAGAGAAGCTGGCCGGCAATACTTCTGATGTGGCGAAGCTGCGTTCGGCAATCTGCAGCGAGATGGAACAAAGAAGGCTTAGAAGCCGGCATCGTTCGTTCAAGGTTACCCAGGCAAGACAACACATACAGGACGGCTGGATTTCGGCCGGCGAAGAGATTCTGAAAGACACCGGCGATGAAGACGGTCAGGCGGGTATCGTTTTACAGCAGGCGGCAGTTGCTCGGTTGCATACCAGTGAAGCAATCGCAAAAGCGGAAAAAGCATTGCAGCGGAATGATCTGGATGCTGCGATCGATTTCGTTCTTAAAACAGGCGCTGCCGGCAGTCAAAACGAACAAGTAGTCGAACTGATCTCTAAACTCAGATCACTTGCGGCCAGGCAGATCAAAGAGAACTTTAACAGCGGTCGACTCGACCTTGCTCATTCCCTATGGCAGAGAGTTTCTCCCATTGCCGACGGATGCAGCGAAATATCTGAATTGGGATCGGCATTGAGCCAGTGTAGTAAGGCGGCCGAGTACGTCGCAGCGGGTAGGCCACGCGAAGCGGTTAATCTGCTTTGCAAAGTCAAATTGACTTGCCCCTCAGCGGAATGGCTGGGCATGGTTACTAATCAGAGCCGGCAGGCCGCCGAGCTGCTCGATGAATTGGCGGCAAGTCCTCTTGGATTGGATATCACGAGAAGACAGGATATGGAAGACAGAGTACAGCAGACGGATAACAAAGCCCAGAGCGTTAGCGAGGGACAACCGCAGGCAATACCAGGCCGTAGGGGCGACCCTATGTGGTCGCCCAGGGCAGGCACGCGGGCCTGCCCCGACGTAGCCGAATCGTTGCTCCCGTCAAAGTTTGTGATGCAAATAGATGGAGTCGGCAGCTTCTACGTTCTGCGGGATGCCAGTATCACGGTGGGACCGATAAGCTCTTCGGCCCGGCCGACAGTTGGTTTGATGGTGGATCCGAACCTGCCGGCGGTAACAATCGAGCGGTCGGATGATGATTATTTCATCAGGTCGTCCCGTCCCGTCCGGGTGAACGACGTGACGACGACCAATAAGCTGCTTGTTGATGCGGACCGTATCAATTTGTCGCCGAGGTGCGGGATGAAGTTCAATATTCCTAATCCGGCGAGCACAACCGCGACTCTGAGTCTTCCGGGTACGCGATTAGGCCGGGCGGACGTTCGCCGGATCATTTTAATGGATCATGACATTCTGATTGGACCAACAGAAGGCAGCCATATCCTCGCGGAATCTCTTGATGAGACCGTTGCTCTATTCGTTCAAAATGGACGGTTGCTCTGCAGGGCTAAAGATAAGATACTGGTTGACGAGAGAGCAGTCAGCTCGACGGCCGGTCTGCCCATCAACAAGCAGATCAGGATAGGGCAGATTTCGCTGGTCTTGACGGAACTCAAGGAGTAAGTTTAATGTACGAAAAACGGGGGGCATAGTACGGCGGAAGACTTATGCAAAAGTATCAATACAAACACGGTGATAGACCCCTTGAGGGATTCACAATCGAGAGGGCAGCAGGACGCGGCGGATTCGGCGAGGTGTACTATGCTGTCAGCGATGGCGGTCGAGAGGTGGCCATCAAGGCGGTCCAGAACTACGAGCAGATAGAACTCAGAGGCATCAGCCACTGCATGAACCTTAAGAGTCCCCATCTGGTGACGATCTTTGACGTGAAGTACAACGACCGGAACGAGCCTTTCGTCATTATGGAGTATGTCTCAGGGCCTTCACTGCGCGATCTGCTTACGGAATCACCCCACGGTCTCGGGGTGCAAAAAGCGGCGTTCTTCCTGCGCGAAATCGCTAAGAGCTTGTCCTACCTGCATGAGTGCGGCATCGTCCATCGTGACCTGAAGCCCAGCAACATCTTTTACGAAAACGGCTACGTGAAGGTCGGTGACTATGGGCTCGCCAAAGCCATCAGCGCCAGTCGTCACAGCGGGCATACGATTACCGTCGGAACCGTGCACTACATGGCGCCGGAAATCGGTGCTGGCATCTATAACTGCAGTATAGATATCTACGCACTTGGCGTGCTGCTCTATGAGATGTTGACCGGAGATGTTCCCTTCATGGGCTCCAGCCCCGCCGAGATCCTGATGAAACATATGACTAACGCGCCCGAGATTAACAATATCGAGGAGCCGTTTGCGCACGTCGTCAAAAAAGCCCTGGCCAAAGATCCTGCCGACCGCTACCAGACCGTCCAGGAGATGGTCGAGGACCTCTTCGGTTCGGAGAATATCCGAAACAGCGTATCTCATTTCTCGCCGGACGAACTTTCGGTAGTTGCAGAGCGGGTCGCCGCCAAAGCAAATATCGTCGAACAGCCTCGTGCCGAAAGGCCCAAGGCCGAGGTGGCTGCTGAGCCGACCAGGGATGTGGGCAAGGAAATAACCGATACTGCGCAGCGCCTGGCACAGCAGGCTGCTGAGCCAAACAGGGATGTGGGCAAGCAACTCACGGATACGGCGCAGCGTTTTGCCCAGCAGGCCGATGCTATGGGTCAAAAGGTTGCCGACAGGGTCGATGCCGAAGCTGGTAAGTTGCTGGGCACGAAGGTGCGTATCCCGGGGATTACCGATCCTGTCGATCCTCATCAGCGGCGTACGCTTGCTTTTATGACTATGGCTTTTATAGCGGTTGGAGCCGGTCTGTTAAGCGGGCGCGGGCGAGATATAGCACCAACGGCGATTACAATATTCGCGATGATTGCCGTCTGTTCCAAGACAATTCATTTCTCCCATCGGCGTTGGTTCGTGAATCTGGAGCCTGAGTCTCAGTGGGTACCTAAGTTAGTCACGTGCGGTTTAGCGGCGTTGTTGACTTCAATGGTAGCTGGTTTTGTTGGTATAGCGGGCCACTTCTCGGGTATGAGAAGCATGTCTTCCCAGGGAATGAATCTGTGGTTGGCGCTGGCTATACCTATGTTACTTGTGGATTGGCGCCGAATCAGCTCTTCGCAGCGATCCAAGCGTCTTTCACTCGGCTCGGCCGTATGGATTGGTTTGCTGGGTGCGATAAGCGCTGCAATATTCGGGCAGGACGCCGTTATGATCGCCTCGGTTCTGGCGGGGACATCTCTGGTAATTCAGGCGTACAGCACGTTTGGTAGCGCGGCACAATCTAAGCAGGCGGCCGAAAAGCAGGCCCGGCAAGCCCAGCAGAAAAAGAAAGAAACACAACCTGACAGTGGTACAATTGTCAGCCGTCCAGTGCCGCCATTTGTACGCGTTTTCTGGTTGCTTGGTTTCTTCGTGACTCTGGGTCTCGGTCTGTTTCTTGTGATCAGGGCGGGAGTCGGATTAAACGGGGACAAATTCGCACTTAGCCTTGCATCTGGAGTCGATAGCCTTATCCTGGCACTTTTCTGCTTCGTTGGTGCCTTGCGCGGGAAATTCAACGGCTGGTATCGGTATCTCATCAAGCCATTGATACTCCTGGCCTGTCTGATGACTGTGGTCTTTTCATCCATCTGTATGGGCAATTTGGATGTAAATAGTGAACTATTTCTTGTGCTGCTGTTTTTGATAATCTTACCCGCCGTTGCATTTTTTATAGTTGGCATCCTGCCGGCCAGTTTGTTTGTCGGCAGTGTATCCAAGCCTGCCGGGCATCCGGCAGCCCCATCAAAGCAGCCCGCAATCTCGTCCTCAAAGGCGCCTGCCGGCGTCTCATCTTTCAAACGCCTCTGGGCGCTCATATTGTCGGTACCGGTCTTTGTTGGATTTCCAATTGCCGGCCTTCATCGGTTCTACGTTGGAAAGATTGGTACGGGCATCCTGTGGTTCCTGACGGGCGGATTGTTTATGATTGGACAAATCATCGATGTGGTAATGATTCTCACAGGTCAGTTCAAGGACCGCTACGGTTTGCCGCTTGTGATTTGGCATGATAGCAAAGAGTTGAGCCTTAAAATCCCCGATACCAAAGTGGCCGACAAGCTCCAGGCTCCCGGGATCGATGTCGCCGCGGCCAAAGACCAGCGAGCAGAAACAGTTCAGGCTCCGGCAAGAGAGGATTCTCCAGCGAGGCCTGCTCCTGCTGCTCCAACTACGACAGTCGTTTATGAACCGTTTCATCCGCTTGCCTTTCTATTTTCCGGAATCGGCTTCATCCTGACCTTTGTGGCGATTGTGGCTGGTTTGGCTGTGGGATTGCAACTTCCCCACTTCGTGGCTGCCGGTTTGCCCGATCCCAAACTGGCTACAGTATTGGAGCAGTTCTTTGGCTATTCGGAGTGGCCTGAATTAGTTATGCGTTTGGGTACGATTATGGTCGTTATTTTGCTGCTGCTTGCCGGGATTTTTACCATCATAGGCCGCCGACATCTTGGAGCACGCCATATGTTCCGGGCCGTATTGGGGCTAATAGCGTTCTTTTGTGTTCTTCTTGTTTTCTCGGATGCAATGTCGGGTTCATACTTCCAGGAAGTTGTCAACATGCTCAATTCTCAGCAAATCGGGCCTGCCTTCGATATACTGCTCAGATCCACTCACAATGAAGAGGCAGCTTTTGCCGGAGTTCTCTTCCTAATGTCCATTGTGGTGCTGGCGTGGCCTGCCCGCAACAGACAAATGATATTAACCCCAGCACATTATCAAGGAGTAAGCTGATGATGGTACCTCGCATATTTCCAATATTCATAATGCTCCCGGTGTTGATTCTGCTTTTATTGGCCGTGATCGGTGTGATAGTCCTTTCAATTAAACTCTGCTCTAAACGACCCTGGATAGTTGTGATTATGGCTTTGGGATTACTTCTGTTGATTGTTCCATTTGTTATTTTAATTCCATGGCATAGTTCCGCAGGCCATTACACGGAAGTCTCTTTGCCATCAACGTTACCTCCATCAGAAGAGACAACAACCACTATCTGGCTGCCGGGAATCGAAGATGAGTTTGAAGCGGATGTATATCCTTCCAAACTCTCTGCCGTGCGTTCTCTCGGCCTGCATATCGGCAAACCGGTCCGGCAGGTCTTTGGCGAGACGTTACCGAGCGGTATCATTCTGTTCAAGGGCGCTCACGAGCGAGGGCTCATCGAGGAGTTTGGAAGGGCAATCGCCCGCACGTTTCCCGATACTCAATGGAAGGTAGCCCCCGAAACCGTAGCTGTGCAGCCGGACGAAGTCGGGATTCGCGTAGATCTCGTGAAGGTCCAGACCCATGCCGCCCCCTGGTTGAGCGGGTCAGAGAACGAGATGACAAGCGGCACAATCCAGGCAAGCGTTCTTTCCGGGGACCAGCAGGCAAGTATGAAAGCCGAGTTTGTGGACAAACCCTGGGCCGAGGATTTCTCCGGTTTCCTGAATACCAGGCCGAATGGTCGGTTTATAATCGCCAAATCGACAGAGAGCTGCATGACCGAAGCCGAAGCCAACCAACAGGCCGTCCAAAATGCATGTGCTCAGGTTGCGGATATGCTTGGCCAGACCTCGCCGCGACGAGACGGAATTCCGATTTCTTTTGCCAAGCCGGTGAACTCTGCCGACATTCTCGAAGGAGGTTTCATCCTGGATCGATTTGTACAGAGCTTCCAAGGAACTGCAGGAAAGATTTGGCGACAGGCGCTCCTGGTCGATGCTTCTGCTGAGAAACTTAAAAATTTGGCCCAGCGAAAAGCGATTATTGCACGAGCCAGGAAAAGAAGCTTTGCTGGAATGTTCTTTTCCATTATCGGTCTAATTGTGCTGATAACCGTAGTCTACGTTTTTCTCAATGCTGCAACGAAAGGCTACTATGTGTGGTCTTTGCGAATTGCAGGGTTCGTTTTTGCTCTTGTCGTGATAATTATCCTTCTCGTATAGCGAAGGTTTACTATAATATGCCTTTTGTTCCCGTAAGGCGGGGGCTTTTGGCATGAAGACGAATATGAACAGAGTCACAAAGGCAGAGCAATACTTATTAGACAAGATACGCCGGGGCAACACACAGGCATGGTCGGAGTTTGTCGACCGTTATAGAGGACGATTGTTGAGTTTTGCCCAGGCCAAACTCCATCAGTCCGCCGACGCCGAAGACGCCGTTCAGGAAACATTCATCGCTTTTGTAAAGAGCCTGCAAAATTATCGAGGTGAATGTGCCCTCGAAACATATCTCTTCGCACTGCTTAGACGCAAGATTATCGACACTTATCGCAGCCGGCAGTCGAAGCATGTCTGCCTGATCCAGGATACGTACGAAACTCAAAGCGATGATAAGGTGCTGGATCCATTTGCAGATGTAGCCGGCCCGGCTGAGACCGCAAGTTGGTATGTCAAGGCCGACGAAAAATACGAGCTGCAAAAACACACACTTACTGATGCCTTGTCCGAACTGGTCGATGGTTTCAAAAGCTCACTGAAATTCCGCGAGCTGCAGATTACGGAGCTTTTGTTCTACTGCCATCTTTCCAACAAGGATGTTGCCAAAATCATGGGCTTGAAAGAAAAGGCCATCGCCCTGATCAAGCACCGCAGCCTGAAACAGATTCGCAACCGCATCGAGGCGTCCCGTATCCCGATCGGGCCTTCATCGGAAGATTTTGAAAACCTCATGACGGATGTCTGGAAATTACAAAGATTCAGTTGTCCCAAACGAAGCACTATAGGGGCGTATCTGCTTGGCACTCTTGACAGTAAATGGCGCGAGTACGTCGATTTCCACGTCAACACGGTCGGCTGCAGATTCTGCATGGCTAACCTCCAGGATCTCCAGACTCAAAACGTTAAGAAGCAGAGCAAGCAGCTTCGGGCCCGTATTATGGAATCCACCGCCGGTTTTCTTAAGAAGCCTCTATAAGCCTCCAGCCTGGATACAAAGGGCGGAGGTGACATCGCATAAGAAAGATGAAAGAACGTTCTTTATAAGCATTGTCCCCGTCAGTCAAATCTGATATCTTTATGGTGTTGGGAAACTCGGTTATGCAGCAAAAGATTCTGAATTTAAAATGTGCAGAGTATGCGCCGGTTTTCCACATTATCAGGACAGAGGTGACCGTCCGGCAATTCCTGGCGTTCGTGGAGGCGACCGGGTATAAAACCGAGGGCGAAAAGGGTAATTGGTCGGCTACTTACCATCCGGCGGGATTTCCCATTGTGCCGGGGCATGGACACCATTGGCGTCAGCCGGGATTCCAGCAGACTCAGGACGATCCGGCAGTGTGCATAAACTTCAACGATGCCGTAGCGTTCTGTATCTGGCTCTCAAAGGAAACGGGCGAAAACTGCCGATTACCCAGCGAAGCGGAGTGGGAGTACGCCTGCCGGGCCGGCACCGATGGTGACTTCGCGGGAGACGTGGATCAGATGGCGTGGCATCGCGCCAACTCCGGGCATAGAACTCATCCCGTCGGCCAAAAGACACCGAACGCCTGGGGCCTGTATGACATGCACGGCAACGTTTGGGAGTGGTGCTTGGACATGTGGCATAGTGGCTACGAGGCTGCGCCAACCGACGGCAGTCCCTGGATGGAAGTAAAGGCCTTTGAGCCCGTAATGTGCGGCGGCACTTTTATCAATCCGCAATGGTGGCTGCGGTCGGCAAACCACATGAGGAACAACCCGGGCAATAGATTCAGCTATAACCAGGGTATTAGAATTGTCCGTACTCTTTGATAGTGAATTTGGAAATTCCACAGTAGGCGCATGAGTTCATGCCGGTATAATAACGATCATGGTGAACAAAAGCATTGCAGAGATTTTATCCAGACGGAATTTTTTGAAATATACGGCGTGGTTCGCAGCAGATATTGCTTTGACAGCCGGTGTGCACGGGGAAACAAAAAAATCATCCCCACGGCCTAATTTTGTTTTTATTCTTGCCGACGACCTTGGCTGGGCCGATGTCGGTTGCTATGGCAGCGACCTGCACGAGACGCCCAATATCGACAAGCTGGCTCGCCAGGGCATGCGGTTCACCGATGCTTACGCTGCGGCACCGGTTTGCTCGCCGACGCGTGCTTCGATAATGACGGGCAAGTACCCGGCCCGGCTGCATACGACTATCTGGTACGAAGCCTCCGCCAATCCGCCTCGCAACCGAAAGCTCATCCCGCCGGTAACGCAGGGCAATATGCCGCACGAGCAGGTGACTATTGCCGAGGTGCTAAAAGAGGCCGGTTACTTCACGGCCCACGTGGGCAAGTGGCATCTTGGCGACGCGGCACACTACCCGCAGACGCAGGGCTTCGACGTCAATATCGGCGGAACTTTCTGGGGCGCACCGACGACGTTCTTCTATCCATATAGCGGTTCGGGCAGATGGGGCGGGGAATTCAGATATGTGCCGCACCTCGAATTCGGCGCCGAAGGCGAGTACCTGACCGACCGCCTGACCGATGAGTCGCTTCGGATTATGAGTATGGCGAAGGATAAACCGTTCTACTTAAACCTTTGCTATCATACGGTCCATACGCCGATCGAAGGCAAACCAAAGCTTGTCGAATACTACAAAAACAAGGTCAGGTCCGACATGCATCATCAGAACTACGAATACGCAGCTATGGTCCAAAGTCTCGACGAAAATGTCGGCCGCATTCTGGACAAGATTGACGAGCTTGGCGTTGCCGACCGCACGATTGTCGTATTCTTCTCCGACAATGGCGGTTACATCAACAAGTTTAATAAAAAAACCGTAACAAACAACTATCCGCTTCGCTCCGGCAAGGGCTCGCTTTATGAAGGCGGTGTCCGGGACCCGCTGATCGTTCGGTGGCCTGGAGTTACCAAAGCTGGCAGTGTTTGCAGTGAGCCGGTCAGCTCGATTGATTTTTACCCGACTTTCCTCGGTATGACCGGTCTGGCGGGCGATTCGAAGCATAACTCCGATATGGACGGCCTCAGCCTCGTGCCTCTTTTGAAAAATCCGGCATCTAAACTCAAACGCGAATTCCTTTATTGGCATTACCCTCACTACTACCCCACGACCACTCCGGTCAGCTCGATTCGCCAGGGCGACTGGAAGCTTTTGGAATATTTCGAGGATAATCACGTCGAGCTGTATAACCTTAAGAAGGATATTGGCGAGCAGAATAACCTTGCAAAAACAATGCCCGAAAAGGCGGAGGAGCTTCGCAATCGTCTCGATGCCTGGCGCAAGGCTGTCGATGCTCAAATGCCCACAAAGAAGCCTTGATCGATTTCTTTACAGAAATATAAGCCCGAGTAAGCAGTCCGAAAAAGATGCTGGACAGATTGGCAGATGGTTTGAAGATAAACAACGCTCGATGAATGCCGATCTTTTTAAGA
>JBARRE010000638.1:0-5475 GCA_049644065.1 Sedimentisphaerales bacterium
TTGCTGTATTATTAAGCCTTTTAACAATCACAAAGTTATTCTGGGGTATCCAGTTTTTTTCAATTCCCTCGTTCCAAACAGTGAACTTAACACCATCCTTAGCGTGTTCATTACAGCGGAGGTTCGAAAGCTTGCCCGCATCGTCATACTTTAACCAATAATCTGAATACTTTAGCCAATAATCTGAATGTTCATCGTGTCCGATGTTCTGGCCTTTCTCAAACTTTCGCAGGTGGACAGTCTTTATAGAATGATTAGCCTCGATTGTCTGTTCAAGAGCATAAGCCGGTGTAGATGCCCTTTCGAAAAGGGTCATTAAAAACACAACAGTTATTATTATCACCGCCGTAGCGGTTAATTTTGTAATTGGACTTTTCATAATTGTTCTCCATATAATTGGGTGATAATTAGTCGATTTGTTATCAAAGGTTTTGTTGTAAGTTTGCAGTACATCCTTAAAAACATATTTATCCATTCGTGGATTGGTATCTGCGACTATTTTTTGGAAAAGGATTTTTATATCTTTTTGCGGTCTCATTTCTCAATATCTCCATTTAGTAAGGAACGGAGCTTTTTTATACCATATCGATATCGACCAGCAACCGTATTGACCGATTCGTTTTGAAATTTGGCGATTTCTCTTAGGCTCATATTTCCCTGCATATACAGAGTGATCACTTCTCGTTGTTCATATGGTATCTGAGCCAATGCATGATCTAATTGCTCCAACTCTTCGTTCAACACAAGCCAACGTTCCGGCCTGCTTAAATCACGGACAGGGCGATCTGAGCTCTCAATACCAACCGTCTGATGGCGTTGCTTATATCGTTGTTGGTTCCTCACTCTATTAGCAACTGAAGTCATCAGATACTTCTTGAGATTCTTGATCCTGCATGGTCTTGTTGCCGATTGAGCGAGGCTAACGAAAACGTCATGTACTGCATCTTCAGCGGCAGTGATGTCATTCATTAGGAAGACAGCAAGTGCCAGTAACTCGTTCTTATACTTTTCATAAATCCGCTCCAGAGCGGCCTCGTCGCCTGACTTAAATCTTCGAACAAGCACTTTATCTTCTAGCATTCTGTTCAACCAGCCACAAAAGGACATCCTTCCAATATAAGACACCGGCATAGCCGATTTGAGTATAAACAAAGTATTTTTTTTGGGTATCTTTGTTTTGTGAAAGGATAGAACTTGAGCATCCTCTTGCAGCCCTTTTTTTATGGCCGGACTTGTTGTTGAACTGGGGCGGGCAAAAGATGGTGCGGCAACGGCCTATCTTAGCTTGATAGACAAAACAGATTGATATCTGGGGACACCATACATATTTATTATTGCATTTTCAGCGCCGAGTTGTTATTATGACGTTATGGCTCGTTTGGCAAGAGTTATAGTTCCGGGTGTGCCGCACCACGTGACGCAGCGTGTAAAATCGCGGGGGATAAAATCGCGGGGGACACCTTACTTATTTCTCCACTTATTTCTCCCTCTCATTGTAGGGAATTAGAAATTAAGGAATTGAAGTAGTACATTACATTTTTCGATGAGTTGTGCTTGCTAATGACAGGCGTGGCGATTGACCTTTGTCATTGATTATCCATTCGACTTTGCTCAGGACAGGTTTGCTATTGATTATTTAGATTGCTGGTTTGTCAGTTTGATAATTCGGATTTCGAATCCATTCGACGCCGCTCAGGGCAAGCCGCCACCCTACGACATCGGCTGGAATTTAATTAGGGTGGCCCCGGAATTGGCCTGGTTTTTCCCTTAAATAATTGATGCGAATCATCGCATCCTACCTGTTTAATGCAATCGAGCGGAGAATTCTCTTGACTTTTAATGCTGGAACATATATAATAGGTACATAATTACATTCAAATGGGGGTGAATAATGGGGCGGTTAAATTACTTCTGTATTAGCAGTTTCGCTTTTTCTGTGATTGCGTTAGTATACCTTGCCTACACGGTGTTCTAAATATGCGCCAGCCACTATCGAGGGGCAGATCGTTCATTCTAAGGTAACAAAACATCTCTCAGTGCTGCTCTGGGAGATTCTTTGGTCATCGGCACGAAACGCGGCTGGTGTCTGTTTATGCCTCTGTTCCAAAGAATCCAAATAGTGGACTCAACCTCGGGCCAGGTTCTGTTCGACAGCCAATCTGTTGAAACAAAAGATAAAGTAAACCTTAGTGTTTCCGGAGCCGCCATCTACAAAGTCAGGGATGCTCGGAGCTATCTCATGTCCGTTTTCGATACTGATGCAACGGCCACACTCAGGGCCATTGCCAAGGGATGCATCGCCTCTGTACTGATAGGGAAAAGCTATGAGGAAATCCATGCGGATAAGGAAAGCACAGAGAAGGCGGCCGTCGAGAAGTTCCGGCAGGAAGTAGAAGGTTGGGGTCTCGATATTCACAAAATTCATATCCACGACTTGACTAAGGCGAGAAATATTCGCCTTCACGGATTAATGCAGCCGCCTGTTAAAGACAACTGGGAATAGCCCGCATGGATGGGCATTACGCAACCCTATCCATCTACAACAAAACTCTTCTATACCTGTGTGAAAGATAAATTCACGTGCTGCATGATTGGTATATCACGAAGTGCGATTTCCTCAACCTGTGAGGTTCCCAACTTTCAAATCACCCCAAAAGAACTACAGATGAGTATTGAAGGGCAGAGATAAAAAAAGCCACCAATGCGTTTGCACTGATGGCTCGATATTAATTAACTGGTATTTACTTTTTCTTCTTCTTCGTTGCTTTCTTCTTTGCTACTTTCTTCTTTGCTTTTTTCTTCGCCATTCCTGATACCTCCCTGTAATAAAAAAGTTTTAATTAGCAAACTCTGACCATGAGAGTTGCTCTTTCTCGACATTATGATTGCCGAAAACTCGTTGTTCAACAATAAAGTCAACAATATTCAGAAAAATATTACCTTTTTCAAACAACATTCACGAAGGACCTGGCCCGGTGAGAATAGTCTGCTTCGCCGATGAATTATCCAAATCGACAGAGACACCAATAGACTGGTACGTATGACATGGATGTCAGCCAAGAAAGTTCGGCGAAAAAAAGGATTAACTCGAAGAAAAAAAAACTGGGGAACAGGGATTCGAACCCCGACTAACTGAGCCAGAGTCAGTCGTGCTACCATTACACTATTCCCCAAAAACAAGTTTTTATCAACTTTCACTTACTTTACAGTCAACAGCCCGGCAATGCAAGAAAATTCTGTATGATATAACTGCCCTGAAAATGCGAGATTGACAAAGTCCCTAAATGATCTTAGATTGCGGAATTAGTAAATATTATGAACACTTGATAAGGGGACAGCAATGACACTCAAACATATACGCATTTCTATTGCATTTTCGTTGATGGCTTTCTTAACCGTAGGTTGCAGTCCTGAGAGGGCGAATCACCACCCCCAGCCAAAATCCCACAGCATTGAGTTGCTGAGGGATACATGGGGCGTCCCCCACATCTTTGCCGAGACCGACGCCGGGGCGATGTACGGCCTGGGTTATGCCGCAGCCGAGGGCCGGGCGTTCCAGATGTACTACAATCTGCGTATCATTCAGGGCCGTCTGGCTGAGCTTACAGGCAATGTGAAAATCGGCGTCTCCCCCAGACAGCCCCAGGGCAGGAACTCGGCCCTCCGCAATGATATCAACATGCGAACCATCGGATACTACCGTGCCGCTCAGAAAGTTGCCGCCAATCTCGACGGGGAAGACCTTGTCCTGCTCCAGGCATACAGCGACGGCATCAACGATTACATCAAGAACCATCCGAACGATCTGTTGTATCTGTTCGAGATGTACAATCTGGAACCCGAACCCTGGACACCCGCTGCTTGTATTGCCTCATGGTGGCGGATTGCTCTTTTCTTCTCCGGCGATGGTCTGCGCGAAATGCTTGCCTATTATGATATCAAGGACGGCAAGACAAGAGTCCATTCTTTTGCGGCAGACGATGCCGCCGGCGCCTTTCGCGGCCGATCCGTAAGAGACGATGCATCCGTGATACAACCAGATGACGTCACGGATGAGTGGGTTCGCAAGGTAATGGACTTCGCGCAGCAGCACAATCTGACACGTAAAGTTGATGTCTCGCCGCCTCTCCGGAGGCCGCCGCCATCGCCCCGGTTCAGCCATGCCTGGGTTATAGGCAAGAATAAAACTACGGACAACTCGTCTGTATTAGTCAGCGACCCACAGACACCGGTTCGCAATCCTTCGCTGTTTTACGAATTCCACGTCAGCGGCAAGACATTCAACGCTCGCGGTATCGGAGTTCCGGGCAGTCCCAATATCCTGATCGGCTTTACAGAAAACGTCGCCTGGGGCCTTACCGCACTCGGCGCCGACCAGGCCGATCTTTTCGTACTCAAAACCGATCCCAACCGTCCGAACCAGTATCTTTTCGACGGCCAATGGCGCAACATGGAAGTTTATAACGAAACGATAAAGGTCAAAGACGGCAGGGAACGAACAATCACTTTCAGGCAAACTCATCTCGGCCCTGTGGTGACATCTCTGGCGATGGGCGTCCGGCCCGGCGACGAAGTCGTATTAAAGCGCATCCCCATATGCGAACCGAAGAGCGATACCTTCCAGGGTGCACTGGCCATGATGCGATCGAAAGACGTCTATGAATTCCAGCAGGCAACCGGAGGCTGGCGTTTCCCCAGCGGTAATTGCGTATTCGGTGACACTAAGGGCAATATCGGGTACAAGACGATTTTGGCGTTACCAATCCGCTCGGCCCGTGCCTTTCTGGACGCAAGAGCGGCCCACGAGGGATGGAATTCCGAAAATGACTGGCAGTGCATCCTGCCCCACGAACTGCTGCCGCAAGTCATAAATCCTCAACAGGGCTGGCTCGTCACGGCAAATCATCGGCCGATTGCATCTTTCTATCCCATATCGCTGGGCATCTCCACCGGCAGTCTCGGTGACACCGACCGCTCGTGGCGGCTCAAAGAACGCGTGCTCGCCAAAGAAATCTTCAGGCCCGAAGACGTGCTGGACATCCACTATGACACTGTCGCTCCAATCAAACGTGACCTTGTTCTTCTCGGCTATCATTTACGTGATGTGCTGAAGTTCCCGCTGGAAGAAGAAACGCTTAAAGCTCTTGACTATCTCGAAGACTGGCGCGCCAACGGGTGCAAATCCGAAATGGCCGTCAAGGGAACGGAAATAATCAACCTGATGCCGATGGCATTCAGGCAGCAGTTTGTGGCCGCAACGGTTTACGGCGGCGGGATTTCAGGCCTCTGTAACATGCTGCAGACCGTCAACGCCCGGATCGAGAAAGATCCTAACGCCCCGCTGACCGAACCTGAAGCTGAGTATGTTAATCTGATTCTAAGGGCGGCATGGCGATACGGGAAAGCCAATTATGGTGACGACCCGGCAATATGGCACGAGCGGGGCAAGGCCAAACTGCTCGAAACGAAGCTTCC
>JBARRE010000639.1:0-7269 GCA_049644065.1 Sedimentisphaerales bacterium
TTATCAAAAAATCGCCCGCAAAAGCCTGCCTTCCATGAAATAATCGATTGAAAAGCCATCTCACTGAAGAAAAATCTACGCTATTCCATAGGTTTTCATGACAAAAAGGCCCATAAGAGTACAAGGCCCCGGCCTTTGCCGACCATTCACTACATATATTATAGCGTTTGTCGGTGGGTAAATGTTGATAGCTTTTTATGAATATTCTGAAAATATTCAAAAAATAGCGGCTCACGTACATCAATTAGCGAATGAATCAGGAGCATAAGGTCAAAAAATAGGAAAAAACTGTATACGAAGTGAGAAATACATCTCAAGGAGATATTTCTGAAATATGCCAGACATTTCGCGAAATAGTTCGTATAATATATAACAATATGAATATAGAATATACATATAAGTAAAAAGGGAAAAGGCAAAAAAGAGAATACAGAAGCATATAGAAGTAAAAAAGAAAAGGTAAAATGAGAGTAAATCAGACAATTTCAGCTCTCATACTCAATTCATAAGGAAAAAAAACGAAAAATTCGAACTAAAAAATGCAAAAAAAAGCCAATTTTGTACAGGTTATTGGGATTTATTGGTGTTAATTCGTGGCTAATTTGAAAAAACAAACCCAATTTATGAAAGGGCAAAATGAGCGTAAGTATCTACCTAAAAGGGGATTATGAAGATTCTCACGCTTTTGGGCGGCAAAAAAACAAAGCCAATTCAAAGCATGTCCTGAGCGTAGTCGAATGGGCCAATCTTAGTTAGCCCCCAGATTTTCTGGAGGTTGAAAGGCTATTTGAAAAAACAAACCCAATTTGCAGGAGAGCTGAATTGGCGCAAACGATTATCTTAAAGGAGATTATGACGAAATATGACGGTTTGGGCTCGGAAAAAACAAAGCCAATATGACGGCATTTGACCGGAAATCCGAAGCATGAAGTTCGAAATCCTAAACAAAAGGCATAGGAGCCAAATGACAGATCCGAAAACATGTTTGACAAGGATGCTATTTGAAAAAACAAAGCCAATTTGCTGGAGGTAAGAATCGACATTAACCCATTAATAATAATGATTTAAGGGGATTTCCATGGCTGGGAGCAGCAAAAAAACAAAGCCAATTCAAAGCTGGATTGGAGGTTGATTAGAAATTTTCCACGATTGCGGCGGTGTGGATTGCCAGCAGCATCAGGTAGTCCAGATCGCTCAGGGTATAGAACCGCTTTTCTCCGGCGTTATCGACGTACAACACACCGAAGCAGCCGGATAGGTCTATAATCGGGGCTATCATGACAGAGTATGAATTTGCCTCTTGCGACGGAACCCGCGGCAAAAGCAGGAATTCTTGTTTTTCAATCGCCTGGGAGATTTTTTTATGAACTTTTATATCGGCCAATTCCAGAACACCGCCATCGCTGCTTATGCCTGCATGAAAGGTCATCGGGCCTTCGGACAAAGCTCTCAAAGCACACCACCTATTATGCGCCCGGAACTGCGTCAATGTAATTCCCAGCAGGGTCTTGAGTACCTCGTCGGGGCCGTTGGCTTTGCAGATAGCTTCTGTGGCCTGCAGAAAATCTTGCACCCGCATGGCCGGCAGTTGAATATCGGGAGCACGTTCGACATCCGGCTTACGAACGATAATCTCACGAGCCGGCGCCGACGACGCAGGGCTCGATTCACGCGGAGTGGGCATGAGCGTGTCTTCCAAGTGAATAGGTTTTTCGGCATCGGCATCGAGCATGATTTCGATCTGAAAATCTCCGATGCGAATACAATCGCCGGTCTTGATTGGAGCCTTATGAATCGCCTTATCGTTCAGAAATGTTTTATTTGCCGAGTCCAGGTCTTCGAGCACCCACGTGCCGTCCTGCGTAGCAAAGATCGCCGCGTGCTGTCTCGATACCGCCCTCTCGGGAAGAAAAATCTGGCTATGCTCATGCCGGCCGATATAAACGGGGCCCCTCTCGAATCGAAAGTCGTTGACAGTCTGACCGTCTTTTTTCACAATCAAACGCATCTGCCTTGTCTCCCATACACAGGCCCTAAGATTATATACTTATATTATCGACTATTTGTTTCGATTTATCAAGCAAACAAGCACGGAATACCGGGATATTTTCAGCATTCCGGCTTAATTACAGGGCGGCAGCGCGATTACTTTGCCGGTGCCTATATCGATGCGGTTTTCGACGAAAAGCTATTCGAGGAATACCCATGCTTATTACTTTGCCGCCCGACAGTTTCCAGCCGGGCCGCGCAGAGACAACCTGATATCAACCGACAATTCGCAGCAGGCCCCTCCTCGAAGATAGTTGACATAATGTTCCGCTTTTCTCAAAAGCGAAGCGGGCGGCAACCTGTCTCAAGTGCCATCCGGGCTCTCGGCCTGCTCTTTACGAGCTTGATCTTCCTCCAGCAGCTCCATCGCCTGACTGTCCTTCAGGTGCGCCAGCTCTATCGTACCCTCGACGTCTTCGGTGCGAAGAACTCCCGTTTTCACCAGTATCTTCATGGCTTCTATCGGGCGTTCCCTGATGGCCATGCATTCAATCGAGTACTGAATCATTTCCGCCTTAAAAGATGCCGTAATGAAAATGATCGCTAAAACCAATAATATCACCGTCAGCAATAAAGACCTACTCTGGCTCAGACCATACGCCGCAGCGATGAGCAAACCAACGCCGGTCATTACCAGCAGGCCGTTCTCCGCATGGGCCACTTCGAGAGATTCCTTGTTGGTAAAAAAGTCGCTGCGTCGCAAAACATTGTACGCGGTTGTCCTTCTCCTGGGGGCAACTCCAAGGGCATCGCCGAGATATATGGTCGGGCTAGAAGTAAACTCGGCGACATCTCCGACGTCACCGGACTTATCGGTGACTCGGAAGAACCAGCAAACCAGCACATGGTGAACAGGCATGACAATCGTACGATGCAGAATATAGATTGCCGCCCCGATGACCACTATCGCCAGAATCGCAAGGCTGGGATGTAACGAGTCGATTAGAGTTTTTATTCCGGACGGAGCAAAACATTCCGCACAGACAACCAGCAGAAAACCGCCGTAAGAAAAGCAAAGCAATCGGGAAAGTCCGAGGCCCAATGATTCTATTGTCTTATTCATACATCTCTCCTTCTCAAAGAATCTGCTTATGGTTCGCAATATGAAGTTCAAAAACTTATCGAGTAAAATAACATTGTTCAGTGAAATTGTCAAGATTATTTTGGGATCGTTTTGGGAAATCCAAAACGTCTCTCGCCTGACTGCTGGCAATCATAGTATACATTCCGCCGGTGACGTTCGTAAGACGTTAATGCGCCAGCGTCTCGATTTCATCCGCAGTCAGGGCCACATTGTAGATTCGGACGTCGTCGATCTTGCCGGAGAAGAAACTGCCCGCATCAAACATCTTGCCGGCACCAATGTACAGGCCGCCATCCGACGATTTAAGCAAGGCCTGTATCGCAGCATCGCTTTTGACTTCAATACCATCGACATAGAGGGCTCTATACGAACCGTCCCAGGCAAAGCCGATATGATGCCACTGACCTTCGGTAACTACGAAATCGGATACCAAAGGCTGCGGGACAAACCGCCCGGCGGGAGGAGGGACCAGGCCGGTCATGAGTTTGCCGAGCAACGGATCCGCACCCAGCCATGTCTCGCCGGAGCCGGAGCCGTCAGTTTGAGAAATGACTGCCTGTCCGGGAGCGTCGCCTTTAATCCATGCAAAGACACTGAACGATCCTTTGGCCGGGTCCAGCACAAAATCGGTGCTGATATAATCATCAATACCATCGAGTCGCAGCGCCCCGTCTATCTTGCCGTCCGTGGGCTGCCAGGCCGGTTCACCATAGAGCGTGCCGTGATTTTCGCCGGCACTGTCATGGGCAATGTCACCTTCGGCCTCGTCGAACGTCCAGTGAGCTATCAGCGGGGAATATACCGGCCAATTGTCCGAGCTGATCGTCTCACCTACGGCCAAAACCTTCGCCGGGCATCGGGCCAATTCGGCAAATCTCTGCGCATCGGCGAGGGTCCCGACGCTCTGGCCCCAGTGGTACGGTATGGCCAAATCGGGCTTGATATACTCTGTCGCCTCTGCCGCTTCAGTCGCGTTCATTGTGTACGTTCCGCCCGCGGGCAGTATCGCCACGTTAATGTCCCCGAGCGATTTCATCTCATCGATCAGGTCCGTATCGCCCGCGACATAAATGCGTTTGCCTGCAAGCTCTACGATGTACCCGACCCAGTTGTTGGATCTGGGATGGTTCGACTTGTTGGTATTATACGAGGGCACAGCCATAATCTTGACAAAGTCAAATTCGATTGTCTGGCCGGGAGCGATAGTCTGTCCGCTGCCGTACCGCTGGACCACGTCCGGCGGGCCGATAAACTGCGTCTCGGCGTTGGAGACTTTCGCAATATCCGTAGGCGAGTAATGGTCGCCGTGAGTATGAGTCACACACACCAGCGTAGCATCATGCAGCGACTCCGGTACTCTCTCCGGGTCCACGTAAACGATGCAATCTTCCGTCCAGACCTTCACAGTCGAGTGGCCCAGCCACTGGATGTAAACGATTGTTTCCGCTCCGGCCAGCGACATGCTCGCCTCTGCCGTGCCGCCATAGGCCCCCATATTGATTCTGCCGCCGTTTGGCTCCGGCTCATCACCAACCGGACTATTCGGATCCCCTGCATCAATACAAGGACTGGTAACATCATCTATAACCCAGCTCTCGCTGACCGGGTCCCACCGCCCCACCTCAGATTTCAAATGATAGTCACCATCAATCCAAACGGCATTCGGATCGTTCGGTTCAACAATAATGTTCGGATCATTCACATCAACCCAATAGCCGCCATCGGCAAACAAAGGATCAACATCAATGTTACCCTCACCGGGAAAACCACCCCGGACATCACTATATGATACAGCGGCTTTTCCGAAGATTTCTGTGGAGGTATTGCCCCAGAGAATAGAATTTATCACTGTAACCTCGGCGCTGATTGTACTAAGGCCACCAGCGTAACTTCCGGTGTTCCCAATGAACGTGCAATTGGCCAGCGTCGCAGTCGCACCCAAGTTGAACATCCCGCCGCCCCAGCCTGCCTTCGCTTTGTTCCCGCTGAATGTGCAGTTGGTCAGCGTCGGATTACCGTCTGCTAAATTGTAAATCCCACCGCCATCCTCATCTGCTGAGTTACCGCTGAAGATGCAATCATTAATGGTTGGGTGGCTTTCGAATATCTCCATCCCGCCACCGCTCTTTGCTGAGTTTCCATTAAACGTGCAGTTGATAAGCGTAGGATTGTTCCCCCAGTTAGACATCCCCCCACCGATGCCTGCAGAGTTTCTGCTAAAGGTACAGTTGGTCAGGATTGGATCGCTCTTGGAATCATTTGCCATTCCGCCACCGATCTCTGCTGAGTTCTCGCTGAACTTGCAGTCGGAAAGTATTGGGCTGCTGCTGGAGTTGTATATCGCGCCGCCGTTGTTGGCTGAGTTTCCGTAAAAGATACATTTGATTATGGAAGGATTACTATTATCTTCGTTGGCCATTCCACCGCCATCAGCAAAATATCCCTTTACGGAGTTCCCGCTGAATGTACAGTTGGTGAGGATTGGGCTGCTGTAGCGCATGTTGTACATCCCACCGCCAAAATTGGTTGAGTTTCCATGGAAAGTGCAATTGGTCAGGATTGGGCTGCTTTCCCACACGTTGGCCATCCCACCGCCAATCCAATATGCCGAGTTGGCATAAAAGGTACAGTCGGTCAGTCTTGGGCTGCCGGCAATATTGTACATTCCTCCGCCTTCTCCGTGGGCCGGGAAGATATCAGCATTTCCACCAGTGATTATGAAGCCATCCAGCACGGCTGTTTCATCAGTGCCGCTGCCGGTTACTACGTGGTAGCTGTTCTCAGTCCGATTAGGCACATCCCATAAATCCACAGGATTAGCAACCTCCACATCATTACCATCCAAATCTCCACTAAGAATTGTTTCATAAGCTTCAAAATCCCTAACATCAGCATCTAATTCACCAACACCAGCAAAACCACCTTTAATAACAACATTATTAATAAGCTGGAATGTAGCTTCCCTGTTACCAAGAGCATTGCCTCCGCCCAAGTCAGGCTTGTAAATACCTTGTGCAACTCTAATTTCGTCTCCGCTTATAGCATCAGCCAAAGCATCCTGAAGGTAAACATAGGCATTATCCCAACTCGTGCCGTCATTGGCCCCAGCGGCATCATCGTCAACGTAAATGGTCTTACCCATAATTGACGCGGAAAGCGTCAAAAGCAGCAGTATTGGCATTACCAAACAGATTCTTGAATTTACTTTGTTAGCCATTCCGAACTTTCCTTTTCGCCTCTGAGGGCTATTGAATGCACATTATCTCCTCTTTTCGAATGTGATGAATACCTAAGTTTTATGATACATTTTCATGCCTGCTTGTCAAGGGAAAACTTTATATGAACGCTCGAACGGCGGAGTAACAGGCATATTTTGTGTTGGCATTCTCATAGGCTTTTACGTAGAATCCGGGTTTCGTTTGATTATTTGAAACTGAAAGGGCTAATTATGTTTAAGTATCTGCTGGTTAGTTTGATGCTGATTGTTTCATTCGCCGGTGTCGCCTTCTCCGGTAATACAACTATCCGCGTTGTCGACAAGCCAATCACCGGGGCGGGGAATGACTTCTACGTCGGCAACCGCGCGCCGTTGATGCCGAGTCCGCTGATAAAGCTGCCGGTCGGGGCGGTCGAGCCGGCCGGGTGGGTACGCAGGCAGCTCGAATTGCAGGCGGATGGATTTCATGGACATTTGACCGAGATCAGCCGCTTCTTAGTAAAAGAGGGCAACGCATGGCTAAGCCCGGATGGTGAGGGCGATCACGGCTGGGAAGAGCCAGCCTACTGGCTTAAGGGATTCATCAACTGCGGCTACATCCTCGGTGACGAACGCATAATCAAAGAATCGAAGATATGGATTGAGGCAGCTTTATCTAGCCAGAAAGACGACGGCTGGTTCGGGCCGGACAAGGGCAGGAAAGGAGCGGCCACGCGATTACAGGGCCGCGAAGACCTGTGGCCGAATATGATAATGCTCTTCTGCCTGCAGGACTACTATGAGTTTACCGGCGACAAGCGGGTCATCGAGCTGATGACCAGGTATATGAAGTACCTTATGACCGTCCCGGAAGACAGGTTCCTTGTTGGCTATTGGCCTAAGATGCGGGGAGGTGACTTGCTTTACAGTGTATATTGGC
>JBARRE010000640.1:0-9707 GCA_049644065.1 Sedimentisphaerales bacterium
CCCATGGATCGTTTACCGTCTCTCGCGTCGCCACCCATATGTCATCGGAACCATACCCACTGGACCGACTGGAGGCAAAGTAAAGCGAGAGCCCGTCGGCTGAGATGTCAGGAGCCCAAGCATTACCGAGTTCTGACAATACAATGGGAGCGCCCCATGGATCGTCCTTGGATGGGCGCGTTGACAAACGCAGACCGCCCAAGTCACTCCAATTATCAAAGTAGATCTCGAGGCCGTCGGGTGAGATGGCTGGCTGAGCCTCATTTGCGGAGCTGTTGACGTTCGATCCAAGATTCACCGGTTCGGCCCATGGATCGTTTACCGTCTCTCGCGTCGCCACCCATATGTCGCGGTTTCCATACCCTCCGGGATGGAGGCAGGAAATGTATAGCTCCAGCCCGTCATGTGAAAAACTGCACCCCTGCACGCCCCATGTACCATTGACTGGTGGATCAACGTGAGTAGCTTCGCTCATGATGGTCTCCGCGCTCGCACTCCCACCGCTAAGCACAACAGCGGCAACAACTCCAGCTAACACTAATCTAATTCTGTAACCATCTAACCATTTCATTTTGCACCTGCCTTTCCGCCCTTTTGTTCAAGGGCCTAACAAAAACTATTATTCATTGCCAATGGCTTGTTCACCAAAGGTCTCTGTAATACAATCCGTAAAAAATTTTAAATCTGTCCCTAATACTGGAACATTTTTTGAGGAATTTTGCAGATAGGCGCATAACTGTTTAGAAAACAATGACTTATTATTTGAAAATATTTTCAAAATACACTATTATCAGAGATATAAGGCCCAGCAGCGTTTTTTCGGAATCACGAACATGAAAAGCCACGACCAGACAAGTATGGGCGGGGAAAGGGAAGCGTTTCTCACAACTCACTGGTCTCTCATTGAAGATGTTAAGCAGCAAAAGGACAAAGACCGTGCGCTAATCGGGCTGCTGCTGGAGCGGTATTGGAAGCCGGTTTACTGTTATTTACGTCGCAAAGGCTACGATAATGAGCAGGCTAAGGACTTGACGCAAGGTTTTCTCCACGAGGTCGTGCTCAACCGCCATTTGGTTGAGCGTGCTGAAAGCTCTAAAGGCCGTTTTCGCTCGTTCCTGCTGCACGCGCTGAACCAGTACCTTCTCGATGAACACCGAAAAGAAACAGCCCGAAAACACATCCCCAAGGATAAATTAGTCCCATTGGATATTGCCGATCCTCCGATACTGCCACAGAAAGTCTGCAAACTTGATGCAGAGAAAAGCTTCAACTATGTCTGGAAGGCAGAGCTTCTTGAGCGAGCTCTTGCAGAGGTGAAGGACAGATACACTAAACGTGGCATGGAGAAGCATTGGTATGTGTTTCAAGACCGTTTGCTGCGTCCGACTTTGGAAGGTACAGACTGGCCATCATTAAGAAAGATATGCCGGCAATACGACATTGATAATGAAGCAACCGTATCCAATATGCTCAATACCGTCAAAAAGCTTGTTCGAAGCGTGTTGAAAAACCATGTACGTCAGACGGTTGTTTCCGGAGAGGTGGCTGAAGAGGAATTGAAAGAAATTTTCAAATTTTTGGAAAAAGAAGGCAAGAATTAGGACTTTCTTACGGATATAGTCATGGTACCACTGATATGTGTCGTTACGGAAAAGCCATTGTTTTCGTAAAGGAAAAGCCATGAAAGATGAATCGTCAATATTCGATGCGGAACCTGAGAATCTGGACCGGTTGGTTTTTGAGATTCTGGGAGAACCGGAGGCAGAAGAAGGTTCCGGCAACGCAGCAACAGTGGACGGAATTATTGAGCAGCCTGGCGGTCAGATCGGACGCTACAAATTGCTCAATATATTAGGTGAAGGCGGGATGGGGATAGTATATTTAGCCGAACAGCAGCGACCTATCAGACGCCAGGTGGCCTTAAAGGTGATCAAGCCGGGTATGGATTCCAAGCGGGTCATCGCTCGTTTTGAGGCCGAACGTCAGGCCCTGGCTTTGCTGGATCATCCAAATATCGCTCATGTCCATGATGCCGGGACGACAGAGGCCGGCCGGCCTTATTTTGTAATGGAATACGTCAAGGGCCTGTCCATTACCGAGTATAGCGACCACCATAAGCTGACTATAGACGACCGGCTGAATCTATTCCGGCAGGTTTGCCTTGCCATCCATCATGCCCATCAGAAGGGAATTATTCACAGAGATATTAAGCCTTCGAACATTCTGGTCTCATTACAGGATGACCAAGCGGTCCCTAAGATTATCGATTTCGGGATCGCAAAAGCCCTTGCTCAACCATTGACTGAGCGAACGCTTGTTACCGAGCAGGGTCAGTTGTTCGGCACGCCGGAGTACATGAGCCCGGAACAGGCGGATATGGCCAATGAGGACATCGACACCCGATCTGACATCTATTCATTAGGTGTGCTACTGTATGTGTTGCTGACCGGCGTGTTACCGTTTGATTCCGACACACTTCGTGAAGGAGGAATCGACCACATCCGGCAGGTCATCCGCGATACCGACCCCAAGACGCCGAGTACTCGTTTGTCAAGCCTGGGCGATAAGGCTAAAAAGGTCGCGCAGAGCCGCCGGACCGAGATTGCATCACTCGCCAAAAAGCTACATAAAGAGCTTGAATGGATTCCCCTCAAGGCAATGCGGAAGGAACGGTTAGAGCGCTATAGCTCGGCCTCCGAACTTGCTAACGATATTGAGAACTACCTGAACGGCGAGCCATTAATGGCAGGTCCACCGGGGACAGGCTACAAACTAAAAAAGTTTGTACGACGAAACCGTGTATTGGTAGGCGGGATCGCAGCGGTGCTGGTTGTGCTGATAGCCGGAATCGTGGTCTCAATGATTCTTGCCATCGGCCAGGCTCGCACCCGTGCTGAATCGCAGCTCATCGCCAACTTCCTCAAGAATGATGTTCTGGGCTCGGCGTCCAGAGCAAAGGAAGGTGAAGCAACTGTAAGCTATGTTCTCGATGCAGCTTCCAAAACACTTGAGGGCAAGTTCAAGGACAAGCCACTCATTGAAGCATCGATTCGCCTGACGCTTGGGTGGACATATCGAGCCATCGGCGAGTCAAATCAGGCCGAGCAACACTTCTTGGGAGCGATTGAAATCTATCGGCAGCACTATGGCCAGGAGCATCCGGATACACTGCTGGCAACGGATGGCATTGGCTGGGTCTACCAGGACCAGGGTCGGTATCACGATATGGAGCATCTATGGACCAAGAATCTCAAAATCAGGCAACGCGTCTCCGGTGCAGAGCTTCAGGCGAGCACCATGAATGCGCTTGGCGCGACATACTGGTTTCTGGGTAAATACAAAGAAGCGGAATCTTTGTTCGAGAAGATACTACCGTTAGCCCGGCGTGAACTGAAGGAAGAGAATGTTACCATTCTTCCTGCTTACGGGTGCAACCTTGCCAATGTATACAAAGCCCAGGGCCGGTACGAAGAGGCGGAGCGGCTTTTTGTGGAGATGCTGAAGACCGCCGAGTGGCCTGAGAGGCGCAGAAGAGTGGAACTCTTGTACACATGTGAACTGGCCGATACGTATAGAGAGCAAGGCCAGCACGACGAAGCCGAGCCGCTATTTGTCAAGACATTGGAGAAACTGCGCCTGCTATTGGGTCAAAAGCACCTACGTATTTTGCCGCACACTTACGGTCTTGCCAGACTCTACATGGATCAAGATCGCCACGAAGAAGCGCAGACCATATTCAGCGAGGCGCTGCAAACAGCTCGTGGACGGCACCGCCTGGAACACCCAGTCACGCTCCGCATCGTGAATGGTCTTGCCGTGCTCCGCACAAAGCAAAAACAATACGATCAAGCCGAGATACTATTTGATGAAGCATTGAAGGGCAGGCAGCGCGAGTTAGGTGAAGACCATCCTGACACACTGGAATCCAAGAACGACCTGGCCGTGCTATACAAAGAGCAAGCCCGATACGAAGAAGCAGAGCAGTTACTGCTCGAAGCCGTCAAAGGCCGACGCATCAAACTCGGCGAGGAACATCCACACACGCAGGAGTCGCTGAACAACCTAATCAAACTCTACGAAGCCTGGAACAAGCCGGAAAAGGCCAACGAGTGGCGAGCAAAACTACCTCGTGAACAACTAAAAGAGCACTAAAAGCCGTGCCAAAGGACGTAATACGCTTCACGCATCACGCAATACGAACAAAGAACGCCGTCTCATGGAGATTTTCCCAGAATTCACTTGACTTTGATATCAAATTTAGTATAATACCAAACAAATTGAATATAGAATACAGAATTCAGGAGACTTTGATATTGATTATTTCGATCTTTTCCGCGTAATCAGCGAAATCCGCGGTTATTGACTATTTTTTGTTTTTAATTCGTGGCTAATTTGAAAAAACAAAGCCAATATACCGGCCTTCGGCCGGAAATCCGAAATACTAAGCCCTAAATCCTAAATAAAAGGCATAGGAGCCAAATGACAGATCCGAAGGCACGTTTGACAGGGACGCGATTTGAAAAAACAAAGCCAATTTATTAGAGTTCATTGTTCTGCGTTCAGCGGACAGCGTCAAGATGAGGAAAAGGAATTTGAAAAAACAAAGCCAATTTGCCGTAGGTGGAAATGAACACAAGTTCAGTAATAACAGGTAATTATGAAGAAAAACGGCGGTTTTGGGCTGCGAGAAAACAAAGCCAATCAAAGCCAATCACAAGCTTGTCCCATCAACTACGTTCAGGGCAGGCTCTGAGCAGCGTCGAATGGAACCAATTTGGCTAAGCCCAGAGGGGTAGAATAGAGGTCAGAGGCCGGAGGTTAAATGAGCATCCTTGTTAGAAAGAAAGAAGAAATGTAAAAATATGTTAACTTAGGGGTTTTTTCCTTGACGGAGTGGTGGTAAATTTGGTACAAATAGATAAGTTGAGTTAATTAGCTTCTGCTGATTAAGCTTCATGGTGTATGAAGTATCCATGGTTCCTGGGCAACTATCCGGCAGCGTGTTGGATAGAGGACATAGTTGGAGTGAAGCAATCTGGCAGGAGACAGAGGAGAGGTGTTAGGAAGAATAGTAGGTTATCTATTCGATTGCTGCTACTCGTCTTTTTGAGGGCGGCAAACGAAATAGGCAACTGCTCGGCTCTATGAGTTGAGCATACTTTTCTCTTTATACCCCCATCTGTTTTTGCCAAGTGGTTTTGTTTACGTTAAATCCTGCTTGATTGGCAGCCCTAACGATGTAAATCAGGGAAGGTTGGTGCGTAAGGCCCTTATTATTGGGTCTTCGCTTGACTTTCGTGAAAGGCTTATTGAGGATACATGGGATGAAAAAATTAATCATTGTTTTTGCCCTGGCAGTCCTGTTTCTTGCTGTTAGCAGCAGGACACAGGCAGGTATAACTTATGTGGATGTGGTTGATGCCGGCAGTGGTCAGCCCGATACACGTTTTGGTGACTACCGTTGGTGGAATAATGACTGGGGCTGGACACATACGTTTGACCCGCCGGAGTTTCCGGATGTTACAATAAATTGGGCTACATTAGAGATTTATGCATTCGACGCCGACTTTGGTGAGGTCGATCTGATTGAAGGTGATGGATTAGCGTTAGGCCAGCTTGATGGTGCCCCGGATGAAACATGGAATACAACAACTTTAAATCTTGACGCTCTTGCCTTAGACGCACTGTTAGACGGGACTATGGAAATATGGCTGGATATAGGTTCGATACCTGCCGGCCAGGAAGGTCCATACTGGGCAGTAACCTTAGCGTCATCCACACTTACGATAGACTATGACATTGTCCTGCCGGACCCGCCAGTCATACCGGACCCGCCAGTCATACCGGATCCGCCGATTATACCGGATCCGCCGATTATTCCGGATCCGCCGATTATTCCGCCGACCCAAACGATCCCGGCTCCCGGTGCTGTTTTGTTAGGCAGCATTGGTATAGGTCTTGTCGGCTGGCTGCGCAGGCGCAGAACACTATAAGAATATTAGCAGGAATACAAGATTGACAGGGCTGGGCTGTTAAGTTTAGTACTAACAGCCCTCCTAAGCCCTTGTTCTGTAGAAATATCATAAGGTCTTTCTAACTATCCGAAAGGCATGGACTTGTTTTGTACGCTGATATTGTCAAGGACCGTGCTTCGTTCGGATAATCACCGAAAGTGAAAACCGGTCATATCGGTCCGCTCGAACTGTAACAACACAGAGGGAGACTTTCAATCAATATTGTATCTCCTTTTCACCATTCGATTTAAGCAAAGCAGATCGCCGGATATTTCTATTCGTCTTCGGGCATATACATATCGCCCGGTCCGAGCTTGTCATACCAGGTGAATTTCATAATGACCGAAGTTACGGCGAGAACTACAATGGAGATCCACATCGTCCGGTACTGCCCGATGATTAAGCAGATTGGAATTATGTTGAGGGTAAGCTGCCATATGATTCCGATTACCACGTTGAATGCGTCACGCCGGAAGTCTGTGTTGGCCTTGAGGTTCGGATATTTGTCCAGCAGGTTTTGATAGACGGGCTTCCAGAAGCCCCAGGGACGGACGGTGCGATAGAAACTTTCGAGGACTTCGTCTTTTTCCGGGGGCGTCAGCAGGCAGGCGGCGACCGATGCCGCGGCGCTGAATAGGACGATAAACGGAAATATCAGCAGCGCATCCGGCAGCAGGGCCAGGGCCGGATGCAGCGGTTCTATTAGGGGAGGGATGAGTTTCGAGAAGAGCAGGCCGCCGGCGACTCCGGCAATCATTCCTGCGAAATAGCCATACCCGTTGAATCGCCACCAATGCCATTTGAGCAGATTTGGTATGACGTAGCCGCCGTAGAGGGCCGCCGCTATCCACTTGGTAATCTGGTCGATAGACTGCATACGAAGGCCGACAAGCACCCCAACAATCAGCAGTGCAATGGTGGACGCATAGCCAAGACGGACGTAAGTTTTTTGCGATGAGTTCGGGCTGATGTATCTTTTGTATACATCATTGACAATGTATGCAGCGCCGGCGTTGATTGTGGAATCGAATGTGCTCATAAATGCCGCGAGCAGGCCGGCCAGGAGAATTCCGACCAGACCGACGGGGACATATCCCGCTATTACGTGGGGCAGGATCTTTTCGAAGTCGAATTTCTGGCCTGCGCCGAGCATTTCTTTGACCTCGGGAGTGAAGTAAACCAGCCCGAGCACGGCGATGCCGGTAATCATCAGGAATCTCGGCACTAATTGCACGATGGACATCCACCAGTTTTCCAGCGCCGCTTCTCGCGGGCTGCGTGTCGAAAGTACGTGCTGCATGCCGTATCCGGCGGTCGGCCCAGCCATGCTGATCAATAGGCCCTTGAGCAGGCACATCATGATTACGACTCCGAAGAGCGAATAGCCGTCCTTGACGATATTGTCATTTAACTGCTCGATCCGGCCCGACCAATCGATATCCAACTTCCAGCCGAAGAACAGCTCGTTCCAGCCGTTGGGAACGAACCTGGCAAGCATCTCAGGGCTGACTTTGTTAATCGCTACGATGGCGATGAATACCGAAGCGACGGTCAGCAGGGCGAATTGAATCAGGTCGGTGAGTACGACACTGTACCAGCCGCCCAGTAGCAAATACGCCGTGGTGATTATCAGAAGGATAAGAGCATACATATTGGCAGACGAAAGCGGACCCCAGGCGAGATTCCATGGAAAGAATACTTCGGTGAATTTCCCTATTCCGACAAAGGCATAGCCGAGGAAAGCAACGGTTAGTATGAGCGCATACATAACGACGCTGATGTGCGAGAGGTTGCCTGCCAGGCCTGAGCCGAAGCGGGTCCGCATCCATTCGGCGCCTGTTAGTACGTTTGAACGCCGGACCCACGCTCCGAGATATACCTGTCGGAACACGCGGTCGAAGAGCGGCCAAATCCAGGGTATGAAAGCCGCTTTCAGGCCATAGGTAAAGAGCATCGCAACAAACCACATGGTCCCGGTGATGTCGAAGCCGCTTGCTCCGTGAGAAGTGCCGATGACGTACCACGGCAGCGACTTGCCGGCGAGGAAGTATGAGTCGAGATTTTTCGAGGCGCGCTTCGAGAGGAGCCAGCCGATCGCGATGATAGCGACCAGGTAGCCGACTATAATGACGATGTCGATTTGGTGAAGCTGGAATTCCATTGGCTTCCTTTCATTATGGCCGGCAGGAGAGCAGATATTCGAGCAGCTCATCGAGCTGGCACGTTGCTAATCCGACGTACTTATCCGCTGCGCCATAGTAAACGAACAGCGTTCCGTCAATCACGACTTTGCCGCATGGGAAAACGCAGCCTCGGTAGTATCCATCGATTTCGTAATCCTGTTCGGGCTGCATAATCCAGTCGGTCGTGCGGTGTAGTACCTTGCCCGGGTCCTTGAGGTCCAGCAGCAGCGCTCCGAGGCGGTAGTACTTGTCGTGACCGACGGCGTGGTAAATTGTCAGCCAGCCGTGCTCGGTTTTGATAGGGGGGGTATTGACGCCCAGTTTACCCGCCTCCCAATCGTACTTCTGTTTGATAAGCAACTTAGATTTTCTGAATCCGAGCATGTCTTCCGCCGACGATATCCAGGCGGCGGCGTGTTCGGTCCCGTATTCGGGTCCGACCCATTCGAGCGGCCGGTGTATCAAATGATACCTGCCGTCTATCTTTTCGGGAAAGAGGATCACATCCCTGTCGTCGAGGACCGGATCGGTAATTCTGCCGGCACGGATAAAACTCTTGAAATCCTTCGTGAGCAAAAGCCCCGTGCTGGTAGCGTTGTTGCGAATTACGCTGGGAAAATCCGCGGGGCAGACGGGATGTACGTATTGCTGTTCTTTTGGCATCCAGAACTGGCCGAACGGGAAGAATCGACTGGCGTAAGTGATGTAATAATACTCGCCCATTTTCACCATTCGTGGATCCTGTATGGTGCTGGCATCGAAACCATCGGCGCTGGGGCTAAGAACAGGCTTGTCGCTGACTCGCTCGAAATTAAAGCCATCGCTGCTCACCGCCAGGCCGAAATAGCACTTGTACTCGGGGCCCGCCTCGGCGGCCCTGTACAGAAGCAGGACCTGCTTTTTGTCTTCGTCGTACCAGGCCGCAGGATTAAATACGGCTAAATCCTCCCAGTTATTAGCCGGATTAGGGCAAAGAATGGGATTGCCTTCATAGCGCTTTAGCTTCACTGTTGCTTCTCCAGTATTTATAAGTCATGCTGATCTGCCCCAAAGTAACACGTCACGAACGCAGCAGGGCTCATTATAGCCCAGGGGCTGATCATCTACAACATCTCTTACCAAAACAAGGTTTGAGAAAATTTATGACTACGTACTTCTACGTGTTTAAATTGGGAGGAGTCTTAAGTACTCGATATTCTGTTCTCAAGCGAAGATTTGTTTCTCATATATTCAGCCGGCTCGCTCGTTTGTATCTGATTCAGTCCCGCTAATGTCCCCAAATATACTTATGCTCCATATAAGCAATAGATGTCAATCATTACGAGAAGCTCTGTAGGAATTCATCGTACCCCTTGCTGACCATCCTTAGCTTCACTTTTTCAAGAATAGGCAGTACAAGTACATGTTTTGAATAGAGTTCTATATCAGCGAAAATGATTTCGAAGGGTAATGCCTCCGGCGGAATCTGAGAGCCTCCAGTGACTTTATAGGCATGTTTTATAGCATCGGC
>JBARRE010000641.1:0-15289 GCA_049644065.1 Sedimentisphaerales bacterium
ATTCAATACTTGGGAAACACTTATCTGCTCGAAAGACTCGAAGACTCAAAAAATATGACTCTGCCGACTGATGTCAAAATTCTCGGACTCCTTCCGGACGTACTCATCGGCGTTCCTCATAATACAAGGCAAAAAGATCAAACCAGGCGTTACGATGATTCCGACTACGAGCTGATTCAACTCACGAGAAACGATTACGACGAAATGATCAAAGCGGGAATGAATTGTCTGCGAGTCGACAAAGAACAAGCAGGCTGGATTGACCGCCGAGATGTGTTCTACTGGGGGATCGGCGGAGAACAGGTCAATTATCCGGAATGCCTTTATCGTAGCAATTACCTTGGACCTATCCTGTTTCTGGATGAACCGGCGGTTTGTACGAGGGATCACGTTGTTAGGCCCCGTTTAAGGAATGAACGAGAGTTTCGAAAGATTATTACTCCTCAGATTGTCTTAGAGGAATTTAAGAAGTATTTTCACAAAGCGAAGTATCAAGGTAATCCCACAACTTTACTTCGTGGTCTAGCGGCACGGCCGGATGTAGATATTGGTGATATGGAATTTCTTCAGCAGAACCTTTATACATGGGAGACCATGATAAGTTCAGCACTTCATCAGCTTGGCGAAGGAAAGAGCGGGCCTCCTTCTTCGATGGTTTTCGAGCCGCCGGGTCGCTTTGGAACGCTCAGGACACTTCCCGAGATGAACATGGCCTACCTCTGCCAGATCCCCGTTGACGATCCTAAGAATCTGATCGGCATCATTTATGGATTTTTGCGCGGTGCGGCCAGGCTCACGGATAAGGGATGGGGAACGAGTATCTACGGCCAAGTCGATCGCGCGGATGCATTTTGGTTCCTGACGCATGCATACGATCTCGGCGCACAGCACTTCTTCTTTTGGGATTCGTACCGACTTGCCTGCGTTCCTTATAACGAGTGTTTGGCCTTGGCGAGAAATCTACGGACTCATGTTGAAGCACATCCTTATAGAGAAATGAAAAAACTCAAGCGAGCCGCCGAAGTCGCTATTCTTCTGCCTTCAGGCTATAACCTCGGCCACGTTTATATGGGTAAAGGTAATTTATGGGGACTTGGTGAACTCAACCTGGAACGTGTGAACCGGGAAGGTGTCAAATATCGAACGGTAATGGGTAACTTCTTCACGGAAATTGAACGGTGCATCCGGATGGGTGTTACATACGATCTTTTTTGGGATATTGAAGGATATGAGTTTTCCGGATACCGAGAAGTAGTCCATATCAGAGAAGACGGCAAGGTCACAGTAGAGGTTGATGGGAAAAAGACTTTGCATAACGGACCGAGAATTCCAGGTCGACCGGAAGGTAATCCACCACAACTTGCCATTGAACTGTCGATCGAGACCGGCAGTGCACCTTTAGAAATCGCCGCCAGCGCCCTTCTGGTTGAAGGTTCATCACCTGTCTATTACACATTAGGCGCCGATTCAAACGGTATTTATAAAAACGTGAAAGTTTGTTGGGAATTGTATGGGCCCCGAGAGGAGGATTATCGCTTTCTACTCGGTAGGAATCAACAGCCACGTATTCATGACGAAGGGACCCGGACAAACGTGGAGATAAAATTCAGAATTAGTCAGCCGGGAAAATATCGTCTCCGAGCCGCCACAGTGGATTTGGCCGGACGAACGGCGGTTGTTTGGAAAAACATCACTATCGTGGACTGACTTGAGATTCGAAAATCAAATAAGAGAAGAGATAAACCATAAACTGCCGTACATTGTGGTTGTTTTCATTCTTGTTAAGGCCTATATAATTAATATTCATCTGCCTTCTTAAGTTTTAGAATTTGTTGTGCTATTTTTTCGCGAGCAGTAAGGAATTGCCTCCCGTCCCTGGAGAAATTCCACCAATTCGGTGCGATGATATCAACGATTTCCTTCACCGCCTTTTGGCCTGCAAGTTTTTCAAGAATTGTGAGATACTCGTAGTCCTCCATGCCGTCTCTGAGGTTTTTCACACGCATGCTGGTGACAGGGCCATCAATTCCACAGGGTGCTCCGGGATAAAACAGATATCCGCCACCGTTGTAATGCCTGGGATGTGCGAAGGCTGGATTCGACCACGGCTCGATGACCGTAGTAACCGTGCTCCAATAGAGCAGGCCAGTGATGTCATACTGGTAATTTATCCAGGTCGGGACTCGATAGACGCTCAGCGGACGGTCAATATGCCAGTACGGCGGGTCGAGATTCTTGACGTTTTCGTACTGCGGATGATATCGAGGTGCACGCTGCACCAGGGCGGTATAGGACCAGACCTCATCGCCGTGGGCAATTCTGTCGCTAATGCTCTCACGATCGATGAATGACCACAAAGGGCACCATATATCCACTGCCGGATCGATGTCCGGCCATGAAGGGTCCTGCAGGTACGTCTGTTCCACGACCAAACATTTAAGCTGCGGCACGGCCTCGTGAACAAGCCGGCCAAGCACGAGTACCTGTTCGTAATTTCCGCGAAGGTTTGGCTCGTCCAGCATATACACATAAGCCTGCTTTTCCCAGCCGTTATCTTTAAGATATTTGTAGAAGTCCCTGTAGTATCGCTGCGCCTTTTCCTTGTTCGCTGGTGATATAGTCTTGTAATCGGGTCTCAGGGTCGAGCCTGGCAGTCGGGCGAAACGTGCTCTTGGTATTTCAAAATCGGTCACGTGGAACCTGGTGATAAAATCCTTTAATGCTTCGTGTCTTTCCGGAACGATATTCAGAGAACCGTCGCCGTTGACTTCCGGCATGAGATAACCCGGAATTGGCGGATTGATACGATGCTCGGCCATCGCCCGGCAATATCGCATTTCGATTTGCTTGAATCTCTCGGAACCTCGCTCGACATTGAAGGACCTCGCAACGTTGCTGAAGCTGCCGAAATGGTTTCTATGGGTAGGGCCGTCGGGAAGCGTAAAGTCCCACACAGTGACAGTGACGCCGATCTGTTCTGAGATTCCTCCTTTCGCCCGGACACTAAGCACCCCGGAGTATGTGCCCGCAGGAACATCCTTCTGGACATGCACATCGACCCATAAAGCCTGATTCTGGCCTTTGAAGACATCGAACGGCACGGCATACATGTCGTAGCCGGTGGTCTTAACCGGTTCCCCCCATCTCTCGCGGCTCTGGTTCAGAGGCTCGATGGGCTTGCCGCTCTCGGGATTAATGAACGGCACAAGCGGGTCGGGGTACAATCCCGGCGGCAGCTCCGCCCTCGGGCTGGACATTCGCACCCGGACGTATTCTTCCCTGAATAGCCTTACGTTCTTCTTTGCTATTTTCGAGCCCGCCGGCCCGGAGAGGTCGGAGATTTCCACCTCGACTACGCTTATGTTTTCTTTCGGAGCAGCAATCACAAGTTGAAACGATTCAACCTCATTCCTCGCAGCCTTGATCTCTACAGCGGCGGCTCCGTAGGTTTCTTGGCTCTGGCCGATGCGTTCGGTGCTATTCAGCGCCGTCAGTTCAATCATATCCGCCGCCGATGAATATGCAGGCAAGCCAAGGATCAAAAAAGCAAAGACTACGACAAAAGTTCCATTTTTCATTTTACTGTCCTCTCAAAAAAAGATTTATCGAAGCGAGAAAATCCGGCAGCGTCGCGGAGCAACTCCAACTTCGATTGTTTTGTCATCAACAGTGATTTCCACCGGCTCGCCCGTTTTCTCGAAATCCGTTCGACGTATCAAGATGCGGTCATCCAATCTCAATCCGGAGATAACTGTTCCCGGCTGCTTGGGAACAGTAAAATTAATTGGCTTTCCTTTTGACAAGAACAGGCTGTACTGCTGGGCCTCTGCATAAACCCGGTGAACAAGTTGTATTTCCTTTGCTGCTTCCTGCCTTGGACTCCAAAGAAAGAATGTGTCGGTTCCCCTCAATAACATATGCCATAGCAACTCCTGGTATTTGGCTTCGCTGAATTGCCTGGCGGTGCCGGCATTGTCGCCGGACTCAATGGTGTGCCAATGCACAAAGCTGACAATAGGTATCTCATCTGGGGTGTGTTGCCCGGCGTTGCTTGCCACCAGCAGCATGTTATAGAACCATCGGTAATCGGTATCGGCATAATCGTACCAGTCGAAAATCCTCTGCCACGTGTACACTACCGGCATGGCAAACGTGTAGCCGGTCTCGGGGAATTCGTCGTACCATTTCCTGTACCTGGCCCGCTGATCCGCCTGGTAAGGCTGGCCTTCGACGAAGTATTCATAGTAATCATACCAGTAGCGATAGCCGTTGTGAGGATAGATGCCGTAGTTGCCGACCAGCACTCCGGGAAAATTATTTTTCACGGGCTCTGCATAGACTTCGCGCTGAAGTTCGCAGCGCAATTGTCGCAGAGCTTTTTGAAATTCCTGGAAGTCGTCGATGTTCTTGATGTTCTCGCGGCAGCGCCGGCAGCGTTTGGATGCGGCGTGCGCTTCGTTGAATTCAATTGGACCGTCGATTTCCCAGTCGGCAAAAACAAAATCAGCACCCAGACCCTTCTCATTGAACGCCCTGACGAAATACTCGACCTGCTCGGCCATCTGCGGCCGGCGGAACTCGAGCGCGAACGGGCAGCCCATTTCTTTCTTACCGAACGATGTGTCCCAAAAGGGCTTGCCTTCATTGTCAATATGCGCCGTGCGAGGTTCGCCATTGAAAAATGAATCCAGGCAACTCGTGGCGTTTATGTTAATCCGCAAGCCCAGTTTCTTCTGCGCTGCGGCGATCGTCACAGACTCAGCCAGGCTCTTCTCGCGATTGCCCGGATTCCAGGAAGTAACCAACCCGACGCCCCGCTCGTGGAGTGCCTTGACAAGCTCCTCGGCCGAATTGTCATCGAGCGGGCCCGGATCCATCGCCTGCCAGAGATAAAGCGGCAAACGCTCGCCCCTGTCGTATTCGAGAGGCCTGGTTGAATCCAGCACAACCTGTATGTGGTCGGGCCACTTCGGCGCTTGCTTCTGTGCCCGGCAATGGTTGGCTGGACATCCCAACAAACTAATCGCCGTCCAAATCACAATTGACTTTCTTGTACCCATAGAAATCGTAGGGTGGGGCTGGCCCCACCATTATCGATCGGTGGGCCAAGGCCCACCCTACCGCTCCTAATAGAGAACCTCAAAAGAACGAACTATCGTTTTGCTGCCTTTCTCATGTTTGGCCTCAACGACAATCGTATGGTCTCGTGAAAGACTCACGTTCTCCATAAACAGGCCGTCCTGTGAGACAGTCAGCTCTCTTCCATTGACGCGGATTTTGGTACCGGGTTCCGCCCATCCGTAAAAGTCAATGGCACAATCATTCGCCACGGTCGAATGTTCGATAGGGTTCGTCTGGACAATCAATTTCGGCGACCTTTCAAGATCCAGCAACTCATCGATGACCTGCTTTTTCGCGGCATACAACACCTGTGGGTCTCTGCTGAAATCACTCATCGTCCTGACAACCCGCGAAGCAATTTCCACCCCTCTTCTGGAGGGATCAATCATGGAGAAATTCTCGCCAAGCCCGGCCTTTATCTGTGCAATTTTATTTTCGAGCATCCAGAAGTATTCGTAGTCCTGAATCCCGTTACGCATTTGCTCCCAGCGAAGGGAGCACAGGAGCCCGTCTTTCTTGGGGTACACATGCCAGCCGTCGCCGCGATGCTGGCCCGGGGCATTGAAAGGATCGTCCGTCCATTGATTGAATCCCCAGTGCAGATAGCCCTTCAGTCCGAAACGATAGTTTAGCCAGTGGAGTATGCGAGATTCGATCAGGGCGACGTCCGCGGTCTTGTTCGGATGCGAACCTTTCTGAAATATCCCCACGGTATAGAACCACAATTCATCTCCCCGGCTCTGAGCTTCTTTGTAAACATCGTACCACGTGGCGAGATGGTCCAGCTTGGGAACCCAAATCTCCAGCCTGTCGAAGCAGTGCGGCGTCTCTATCGCATCCATCCTCCTGATCGCCGGGGCGTGCCGGTGCGCATATTGCGAAGCCTCTCTCCAACTAATCACATTATGATTCGACGGCTCATCGGCAATATGAAATACCGTTTTCTCAAGCCAGCCTTTTTCTCTCAGGTGATTTTCCAGCGCCGGCAAGAACTGAGGCAGAAACTTCTCGCCCGGAATCGTTACACTCCGGCCGCTCGATTGCTCCTGAACACGAAAATCCCGCAGCAAGATTTCGTTGCTCGACCAGCCGCCCTCGCCAAACCTTGCAACAAAACCCGTTTCAAGCAAATCCATGCGGCCCGTATTCCAGAAAATGTCGGCCCACTTGTCGAACTTCGAGAAATCAAATTTCAAGGAACCATCGGTATCTTGTTTGCGTATAATCAGGTCAAGACTAACTCTAAAAACGTTCTGTCTGTGTTCAGCCATATTTTCAGCATATAACCTGAGCATCTCATAGAACCGCTGCGAATCTGAAGTATCAATATTATGAAATTTCCTGAAATTACCTGTTGTCATCCATTCCGTGATCATCAGGTGCCGCTCATCAGGAAGTGTTAAGGGATAAACTCTCAGATGCAAAGGTAAAGATATCTTTGCTTCATCCGTTTTTATAGTCACGGCCCCTTTGTAATCTCCAGCCTCGGCATCGTGAGGAATTTTTATTGTCAGGTAAACCGCCTTGTAATTGCCTTTCTTCACAAACACTTCACTATCCTCGGCCAGATAATCGGGAAATCTGGCGGGTGCAGCACGAATTAAATCGGTTTTTCTATACTTCGGTGTGTTCTCCTCAATCGGTATAGAACCTACGAAGTTCCATCCAAGGGCATTTGCAGGTAGAAAAGTTGAAAGTGAAATATGTTTTATCGGGCTCAATGAGGCCGTAACATTTTGTAAATCCTCGTTAGCTTTAATAACACATTGGGCCGAAACATATTCATTTCTTATGCCAAATATCTCAAGTGAATCCTGTGGTTTGGGACAATTGTAGCCATCTTCAAAAATCCTCACTAAATCACTTACTGCAAAGCATTCAAAAGGAGCAGCTTGTGCGATATTGACGGTGAAGCACAATAAAATAATTGACGTGGAAAAAGCGAAATATGACTTGATTGCAGTTTTACTTTTATACATTCCCGCTCCTTTACCTAAAAAGTCCAATTTTTTATGAATTGGCATTTCTCTTTACTTCTTCACAACTATCAACCATAGCTCTGCTACCTGGGCGCCTCGTTCGCCTTCCGGACACGTCCAGGTCAGTTTCAGTCTGCCGTCCCTGGTCACCTCGTTCGGAACAGGGAATTCACTAATGGGGGTCGTGCCGGTTTCTCTCATTTCGTGGATTTGAAATTTGTCATCAGCCATCAACTGAATTCTCGCTCGGAACCGCCCGGTGTATGCTACTCTAAGAGTATAATTTGAGTAAGGATCCAGGTTCTCATAGACGACACTCAAAGGCGTTTCGTAGAGGGTGGTGATTTGATTCATCCATGCCAACGGTATGGCACTTCCGTCGAGTCCTTTCGCTTGTACGGTGTGGACCCATTCCTGACCTCGCAGTCCCGCACCAAAACTTACACGAGGTGAGCGCAAGCTGCCCGGATCTTCTTGCCACGCCGGATATTCGGCAAGGCGCCGAGTCTCTACAGACGGTCCCAAATTATCGTAAAAACCACCTAGTCCCGCGTTGTCCCGATTAAGCAGTTTGTCGATTGACACGAGCCTGGCTTGTTCGTCTTTTGCTTGCCGGATCTTTTCGAATTGCGATAAAAGCCAAATGGCATTATTCAGTGGAGTATCAATATAATCCATAAAGTCACCCCGGCCGGGCTGCGCTTTATGTTTTTTCACCGAGGTTTGTGAGCCGATTGTATCATACAAATGATCCGCAATTTCCCAGCAGCGCTCTTTATAATCCTGAGCAACCGGTTTGGCCCACGTTTGGTTCAAAACGGATTGAGCCGCCTCCATTTTTTCTCGGCTGGTAATTATAGCGGCATCTCGCAAAACTTCTCTGGCTTCTGACTCCAGCACCGTTTCATGTATCAGTCGTTCTCTAATATAAGCATCATAGTAAGCTCGCAACAGTCCCATTTGGAAGCGATAATTTTTCACAACATCGGCCGGAAGTTGGTTTTCCATATTTTTCCATTGCTTCAGCGTTATCTCAACAGACTTATTGGCTATCAGAGGCCCTTGCCAGTTTCTTTCCAGTGCCAATATCCCGTGCGCAATACCTTCCGATACATCGGGGTGAATGAAGAGCCGGCCGTATTCTCTCAAAGTTTCGATAACCGGAGTTTCCGGGTCCCAGTCCTGGTCGCTCCAGATGAATTTGTTCAAATCATCATTAATCCCTTCGGAATAGCTAATACTGCCGCCAGCAAACTCATCCAGAACATTATGAATTACTTTTTCTGCGACCGGACGCGGATTGTAACATTCCCGTCCCAGCGTCATGGCAAAAGCCAAATCCCAGTCTTTTACCGGATACTGGCAACTGATACTGTGAGTGATATCGGGATAACGACGGATGGGAATTTCCGGATCCACAATTTTTCGAATTTCAGGTAAAGGCGTTTTGACCCAGGGCCCGAATACAAGCCCACCGAACCAGGACTATCTCAGATTGACATTCGTATAGAAAGCATCAAACCATTCCTTAGTCGGACGAAACGCCTGGGGAGAAACCCAGATTTTAGCCTTTGGATGATATTTATTGAGGATATTCGCCACTTTGCTAAGCCAGGTGAAGAGAATATCAGGATGCAGGTCCCCGGGATCACCGCCGGGAACAAAAACGACGTCAACGCGCTTCAATTTTTTGAAAATCTCCTCTCTCTCCTGCAATTCCTCTCGAATGGACTCCGGGTGCGTATAGTCTTTTCCCATGTTTGGATACCATATCCAGACGTCCATCCCGTAGGAATCGATGATTTCCGACTGTTTGATCATCATCTCTATGGGGGGAAGTTTCATGTGTGGACTTGTCAGAGTATCGTCGGTTCTCGGCGGTATGATTTCGATGCTATTGGCGCCGAAAAGGGCCAGTTCCCGAATGTATTGGTCAAACTGTGCCGGGCTCCAGGCATCATAGGCGTTCGTCTTGGGCCGGTATCCGAGCTGGTGCCCGCGGATAGGGTATCGAGGGCAAGTAGTGATGTCCAAAGCTTCCGGGACCAAGATTGAACCGCGTTTCATACGGAGAGTGCGGAGTAATTTTCCAATGCCATAAAGGACGCCCCGCGGATCATTGCCCGTCACTAATATCGCATTTTCCCTGATTGAGAGACGAAATCCTTCCTTATCAAGGATCTGCCCGTCTTCAAGAATATCTGAATAAGGACCCGCGAGAATCTTCACTTGCCCCGTTTGTCCAACAGCGATGACTGGCTGTTGATTCTTTGGCCACTCTGTTAAGGTACTCAATTGAATACCTGTTCTTTTCTGTATCTCTTCCCGCAGTACAGTTATCGCTTTACGCTCCAATCTTTCTAATTTTGGGGGCGTAACGATGACGCTATTTGTGAAATCAAGATTTGAACTTGAGGCCAACAAACATAATGGAGATATGAGAACTAAAAACGATAGTCCGAAGATACGGCAACTTTTGAGCGGCATAAAAGACTCCTTCAATCTTCTTCTTTTACTATGCTATCTTCCTGACCCAAGGCGCGACGAATCATGGTGACATCCTCCTTCAATCTTTGTTGGAACAGAGCGATATCGGAGCTGTGCATTATAATGTTTGCACCGGCCTGGGCCCATTTAATTTGTAATTCCGCCTCTTGGGAGAAATGAATACCCACGCCTAATCCTTTTTCCCTGACCTTAGATATGATCCTTCCGACGACATCCTCGAATTGGGTATTGTGATACTGCTCAGGCAATCCAAGACTTATAGAAAGATCGTGTGGACCTATGATGACCCCATCAAGACCGGGTTCATCCAATATCCGATCTAATTTTTCCAAAGCCGGTACACTCTCGACATTGATCATTAAGAAGTTTTCTTTATTGTAATCTCTCAGATAGTCTTCAAGCTCGGGTGTAAGAGAATCTTTTTTCTGCAATGCTTCTCTCAATCGCTCCCCTTTCAACGGACGCAGTTTTGTAGCACCAACCAGTTCTCTAACTTGCTCCGGCGATTCGATATATGGAACAAGAACTCCTGAGGCCCCTCCATCAAGGACTTTTCGGGCCTCATTAGGATCTGGAGAAGGGATACGCACGAGCGGAGGTAACCCATACCCTTTGTAAGCAAGACACATTTGAGCAAGGGTGGTTCTGTCAAAAGGAGTGTGTTCCGTATCGATAAATACAAAATCAATCCCTGCTCTCTTGACTGCCGAAGGCCATAGAGGGGAAGGGGAAAGAACCGCAGTTCCATAAAGGCGTTTGCCTTTCTTAAGGCAGTCTAAAAATTCTTTTGCATCCATGTACTTATCCTAAATTCTAAATATTAAGTGATCATTTTTACTCCATTGACGACGTTCTGAAGCTTACCATCAAGGAATGAGGCAACATTATCGACGGCTATTTTCAGTAATCTTTCTCGTGCTGCGCGGGTAGCCCAGGCGATGTGAGGTGTTATGAAACAGTTTTTAGCCTTAAGAAGAGGGTTGTTTTTCTCAGGCGGCTCCTCGGACAGCACATCCAATCCGGCACCGGCAATCCTCTCATTATTGAGTGCCTGGGCTAAAGCCTGCTCATCTACTAATGGCCCGCGACTCGTGTTAATTAGAAAAGCAGTCTTTTTCATCCTCTCCAAACGCTCCTTGTTAATGATATTCCTAGTTTGAGGCGTCAGTGGGCAATGCAGACTGATAACATCACTAACCTGTAAAATGTCGCTCATCTTTACAAATTGACATTCTCCCAGGGAACCTGCCGGCATTGTTGATGGTGTGACAATATCATAAGCGATGACTTTCATGCCGAAAGCCATAGCTATGTTTGCTACGGCCTGGCCGATTCTTCCAAACCCAATTATCCCCATAGTCAGTCCTGCCAATTCAATCAAAGGCATGTCCCAATAACAGAAATCAGGGTTGGAAGTCCACCGTCCATACCTTACTGTTTCTGCATGGTGAGCAACGTGTTGAGCAAGATTCAGAAGATGAGCAAAAACCATTTGCGCTACCGACTCTGTACCGTAGGCGGGAACGTTAGTCACTGGGATGTTTCGAGTATGGGCCATTTCAGTATCTACTATATTATAACCAGTAGCCAGCACTCCGATATATTTCAGCGTTGGAAGTTTGTTAATTATATCGGAGGATAATACGGTTTTATTTGTTAGTACGATTTCAGAATCTTTAGCGCGAGGTACGACCTCTTCAGGCGGTGTACGGTCGTAAACTGCGCACTTACCCAGGGATTCCAAGTCCTTCCAGGTTAGATCTCCCGGATTTAGTGTATAGCCATCCAGGACAACAATCTTCTTCATCAGTATATCCCTGTCTTTTCCGAATGCTCTCTGCGCCGGACTCTCGAGCAATTCGTCCAGCGGCTTGGTTCGGATATTTCCAAAGCAGTGCTCTGGATCCACGAAGTGGTCACATGAGAAGAAGTCGCCGTTGTGTTCAACAACCGGAACATCCCCGCATATAGGTCGAAAGATGCATAGCGAATGCTCCTGCCCGAACGCTGTTCTGGCAGCCTCCTCGAATATCTGTACTTTGATGCGCCCTATATCACGACTCACCCATTCATCGAAGATGGTGTACAGAAAAGTGCCCCAGGCTTCAACCGGCACCGTGAGTGGGCTGACGCCGCCTTTGGCGTCCGGCTTCGGCTCGACCATAGGCAAAAAGCTCACGTATGGTGCTTCGATCTGTTTGAAGAAACGGTACACTTTCGCGGGCTCCCGGACATTATGCGCATTGACAACACAGAGGATATCGCAATAGACCCCGTGCTTTCGCAAGAGTTCATATCCATGTATTGCTTTCTCATGAGTGGGACCGCCGTCTTTAGTGACTCGGCAGCGGTCATGCAGTTCCCGGGGACCGTCCAGGCTGAGCCCGACAACAAAGCCCTCCGCTGCAAGAAATCGGCACCATTCCTCGTCGAGGAGAGTTCCATTGGTCTGCATGCCGTTTACAATGCGCCGGTTCGAGGGTTTGTGCTTGCACTGCAGCGCCACAATCTTGCGAAAGTAGTCCAATCCCAGCACGGTTGGTTCACCACCATGCCAGGAAAAGCGGATCAGCGATTCGGGGCAAGCGTCAATATGCTGGACAACATACTGTTCCAAGACGTCGTCGGGCATCCGAAACGACTTGCCCCCTGGATAGAGCTGTTTCTTCTTAAGATAGTAGCAATAGCGGCAATCCAGATTACAGATGGAGCCGGCTGGCTTGGCGAAGACCTGAAACTCACGAGAAACTCTGGTCAAATCTGCGTCTTCCTTAGAAAAAGAGAGCCTGCCAAAGATTGATCCGGCAGGCTCAATAGGACTATGCTTCATTCACGATTCACTACGCCTTCTGAATGTACGGACAAGCTTTGTGCCCGTTATCTTCTGGCTGCCTCTGGAACTCGTCAGTTCTCCTGTAAGTTTCGAATCTGCCAATTTACCTTCAAAACCCATCTCGAATGTCTGATCGCCGAATTCCAGCACGATTTTGAAACTCACCTGGTTACCTTTGAGGTTGACCTTCTTGATGGGAATAGCCCCGTACAGTCCGCTCATGTCCGGGTTGACCATCAGCCTCTGTTTGCGGGTGCCCCGCTCGGATGTGGATTCGAGATTCCAGGTTCCAATGAGCGCCGTGCCGGCGCGTTTTCCAACTGCCTCTATCTCTCCTCTATCAGACTTGAGTGTGCCGGTGAGAGTGTCCGTTTCTCTCTCGAGGGTTCCCTCGAAGCTCGCCTGCCACTGGCGATCCTCAGTCTTCCTTTCCATCTTGAAACTCAGGTTGCCGCGATCGTACTGCACCTCAGGGATTTCAATGTTACCCCGCTCACTCTGCCATTCGGCGCTGAGCTTGCCCTCCTTGTCGGCCTTAACCACCATCGTCGAGTTGAATTCCCGCTCATCCGTTTTGAGCGTCATTTGCCAGCTCCCGACAGCGCGGGGAATTCGCTGGCTCGGCTTGCCCTCGACCTTGTACTCTCCTCTGTCGCTCGACATGGTTCCGGAGAGTTTGCCGTCCTGAATCGTTCCCGTAAACTTTGACGTAGTGGATTCACCCTCACGACCGCGACTGACTCGCGAGAAGCTTAGTTGACCGTCTTCGTACTTGAGGTCTTTCAGTTCGCTAAGTCCCATGGAACTAATCCACTGACCGGTTCGGTTACCCTCGCTGTCCCGGGAAAACGAAATAATCGCTTCCCTCTGTCTTTCGCCGACCTCGTACTTGATCTGCCAGTCGCCGGATAATCCCCTTCCGCGAGATTGAGATGGCTGAGCCCGGACCTGTGCTGATAGCATGACCAGAACCATCAGCGAACAACATAGGACCGCCTTGAAAAATGTTTGATGTTTCATGATGTGTACCTCCAATAAAGGTTATCATTTACCAGTCGTTTTCTACGTTATCAACTTTCTATTGTCAACAAGAAAAATGCTCTCTGCAATGTGGCACGTGTTGTCAAAATTATGACTTCTTAGAATTTATTACTATGGCGATATCCTAAATATACCCTGTCGCCATTGTCAAATCTTCATGACCATGGAGTCTTTGAACAGCAAATAGAGCACCCGATCTTGCTGTTAGCCTTTTTACTTGTTCCCAGTCTTTGCATAGACCCGCACATAATCTACTTCCATTACCGATGGATTCGGGGTCTTGTCGATGGGCCAGCCCGGGCCTAATGCCAGGTTGAGCAGCAGCATCAGCGGTTTGTTATGCTCCGGCGGGGTTTTGCCTTGCCAGACTTGGATGCCATCGAAGTACATGGTGATCCATTGCGGATCGACCAGGCACCCATAGTTGTGGAACCCGGCGGAGGCCTCACAGGGTTTGGTGGTGACAGTGAAACCTTCGCTGTGGTGCGGTTGCGGGCGCCAGACGTGGATCGTTACCGCAAAGGAACTAGGGGTGCGACCGTAGTATTCAAAAACATCGATTTCGACGGAACCGTCCAGGCCTGCGGTCTTGTCCTTACGGTTATAGCTGGAACAAAGCCAGAAGGCCGGCCAGACTCCGGGGCCGGGCGGTAGTTTGGCCCGCATTTCGAAGTAACCATATTGTTGAGAAAAGCCCTTGCCCAGTGGATCGTTGGAGGCTAACAACCCGGACGACCACTTCCCTGTTTCGTCTTTCCTGGCTTCGATGCGGAGGATACCATCTTTGACGGTAAAAGGGAAGTTACTGCCAGGATCAGCGAAGCGGGCATCTCCGAAGTCACCGGCCCAGGGGGTGTGGGCAATCCAACGGGTGCCCGGTCCCCAGGCTGATACATCTAATGGTTCGTCAAATTCTTCACGGAATCTCAGGTGGAAGCCCGAGAGATCCAGGCTGGGAGCTTGGTCCGTATCGGCCGGCGGCCACGGGGCCTGGGAATCGATTTTCAAAGCACCGACTTGATAGCTGTCATCTCCCAAAGGGGAGACTCCCTGCCCTGCGGTGAGTGGCGCCCGACCGGACTCATTGTAAAGTCCCATGACAATTCGATACTGGCCGTTATTGATGTGGGCCGGAACTACAAGACGTCGTTCGTAGGCGATAGTCCCTTGCCAGCCTGGGGTAGATGTGCCAATGGGTGGTGTATGGTCATCCTGCAGGACCATGCGCCGTTGGTCATCAATGATATGTACAAAGGCCTTATAGGGATTGGTTGTCGGCTTAACGGCATTCCAGGTATAACGCATCTTGACGGCTGCGCCGGCAGGCACCACCGCTGGTCGAACGACCACTGGCCAGATTGTGGTCCCATTACTGCTTGATCCGGATCCGGCTTGCTGCCCTATGAGACGTGTCTGGCTGCAAATTAGTAAAAGCAGGGCTGTCATACGAATAGAGAAGTCATTGATAATTGAATGATTGAATCTTTACATAAAACGAAGTATATGCGAAATACCATTGAGGTCAAATAGTCTTAGCGAATTCAAGGTCTGTACGCCCAACAATCACAATGAACTCGGTGAATACCGGCCACCTATGAGGAATTCAAAGCTAAATACTAAAAATCTCTGTTTCACAATTTTTTTTGAGGCATCCTCGTTACGACAGTTCAGCCAGTGTTCGTAGCTTAATTGCTTTAATCCTCGACTGTTACAGCTAAAACATGGAAAAAATTGGTCATCGCCAGGAATCCCAGGTTGAAAGTTGCCTTGCCGCTGGTTAGAATTCGAACCCGTTAAGATTGTACTC
>JBARRE010000642.1:0-3231 GCA_049644065.1 Sedimentisphaerales bacterium
ACCTTGAGAGAACCCAGTCGCCCGTTCTCATTCTCAGTAATAAATTCATCGTAGCGATAGCTGCCGAAATATGTCCCTTCACCGATAGCCTGTCCCATCGCGGATAGATCGAACCGTCCGCCGAACGCCTTGTGAGTCGCCAGGCTCATCGTCTTTGCTTTAAGTTCTACCGACTTTTTTGCTGCGTTTGCCGCTGCATTGCGAACCGTATCCAGTGTTGCCTTTTTCTTTTCACCAAGGCCGACCAGCAGAATCCTTTTGGCTCCGATTTCACCATTGCCGTAAACAACTGTGCTGGTCCCTTCCTTTGCCTTGAAATCGCCTAATCCCATTAACCGGTCGATAGCACCGTTCAGTTTGCTGTTAAGCTCTTTGTTCAGTTTGTCCAGCTCTTTGGCGTCAGAAAACAGCCCTACGGCAAGTATATCTGTTTTGCACTTGCTGAAATCCACCTTCTGCGTTTTCAATTCGACGTCAATAATATCTTTCATTGTTATTAACCTTTACTTTTAATCTTTATTTTTTCGTACTGCTTGTTTTCGCTCTATGCCGCAGATAACTTTCGATAAATCCGTCGATATCTCCGTCCAGCACCGCCTCGACGTTACCGACCTGGAAGTTGGTTCGATGGTCCTTGATCATCTGGTATGGCTGCAGGACGTAGCTTCGAATCTGGTTTCCCCAGGCAATCTCGCCCTTATTTCCGTACAGTTTTGCAATTTCTTCATCCCGTTTTTGCTGTTCGAGCATGTACAGTTTTGCCTTGAGCATTTTCATTGCCTGGGCACGGTTGTTATGCTGGCTTCTCTCGTTCTGGCACTGCACCACGATACCGGTCGGCTCGTGTGTAATCCGCACCGCCGAGCTGGTCTTGTTTACATGCTGGCCGCCGGCGCCGCTGGCTCGATAAAAGTCGAATCTGATGTCGTCATCATTTATTTCGATATCGATATCGTCCTCGAATTCCGGAATGCAGTCCACCGCCGCGAAACTTGTGTGCCGCCGTTTGTTCGCATCGAACGGGCTTATCCGTACAAGTCGATGCACTCCCGTCTCGCATGAGAACTTGCCGAATGCAAAAGGCCCGCTTACCCGCAGTGTTATCGAGCGAATTCCCGCCTCTTCTCCCGGCGTAATATCAAGCTCCTTGTAATTGTATTTGTTTGCTTCGAAATACCGCGTGTACATTCTGAGCAGCATGTTTGCCCAGTCGCAGCTCTCGGTTCCTCCTGCTCCGGCGTGGATACTGAAAAAGCAATTCTTCGTATCCTCGGGCCTGGACAATAATCCTGTCAGCTCGATCTTTTCGCACTTTTTGATTAGTGCCTCAAGATCATCTTCCAACTGTCTGAACTCTTCCTGGTCCGACTCAGCCGCTGCCAGCTCAAACAGCTCCTGAAGGTCTTCGACTTCGCGCTGTATTTCTTCAACCGGCTCAATGATCGACTTTAGTGCGCTCAACTGAGAGACAGTCGACTGTGCCGCATCGGGATTGTCCCAGAATCCCTCCCTGGACATCTGGTTCTCAAGTTTTTGCAACTGGGTTTTCTTGCTGGGCAAGTCAAAGCCAGTCCCGGATTTGATTCACCCGGGCCGACAGTTCTGATATCGTTGATTTTAACTCTGATACTTCCATATTTTCACCGAGGGGCCTTTATATCACATCCAGGTAAGATATGCAACTGCCTTATTAGATTGAACGCCTGATCAAACGTGAAAATAGGATTTGACAGGCAGTAGTAAGGGGTTTATAGTACGAAAATCATGAATAGGCCCTATTTCCATTGGCATTCAAGGAGAGCAGTCATGAGGTACGCAGCGGTACTTGGAGCATTGGTCATCTTTGCAGCAGGTTGCAGTCAAATCCGTACAGCTTCGGTAGAAGGCCAAAGCGAAACGCCCAAAAAGAAGGTTCTAATCGTTACCGGCGTCGATTATCCGGGGCACAAATGGAAGCTGACTACACCGGTTCTGGCCAGGGCCATAGCGGCGGACAAAAGATTGGATGTCACAATCACCGAGAAGCCGGGTGACCTGGCGAGCGATAAACTTGGCGATTATGATGTAATTGTGCTGCACTTTATGGACTGGGAAGTTCCCGATCCCGGCCCAAAGGCCCGTGCCAATCTCAAACGCGTCGTCCAGAACGGCAAGGGTCTGGTACTGGTTCACTTCGCCTGCGGGGCGTTTCAGGAGTGGCCGGAGTTCGTCAAGCTTGCCGGACGGGCGTGGGATCCCAAACTGCGAGGACACGATCCGCACGGTAAATTCACCGTCAAGATCAAGAACGACCGGCACCCGGTTATGAAGGCAATGAAGGAGTTTGAGACTATAGATGAGCTCTACACGTGCTTAGCGGGTGAAACTCCGATCAAGGTCCTGGCAACCGCGCGTTCGAAGGTGGACGACAAGGATTATCCAATGGCCTTTGTACTGAACTATGGTAAAGGCCGCGTCTTCCACAGCGTGCTCGGGCACGATGTTCAGGCGTTGGACAATCCGTACGTCGGCCGGCTCTATCGCAATGCTTGCGCCTGGGGCTCAGGGCTGGAACCTTCGGATGAATGAGCCGGTGATAACAGAAGAGTAACGTTTTTTAGTCGGCAGGGGCGATAAATGCCCTGTGCAAAAAAAGATAAAGTAGTACTAACCATAATAACTGCAAGGAGAAACTATAATGAAAGTTGGATTTAATATGTTGTTGTGGACCACGCACGTAACCGAAGAGGATTTTCCCCGGCTTGAGATGCTCAAGAAGCTCGGCTATGACGGCGTCGAGATTCCGCTTTTCGAGGGCGAGGTTGCGCACTTTGAAAAGGTCGGCAAGGCGCTCAGGGATAACGGCCTGGGCTGTACTTCCGTGACAGTCATCCCGGACGAGGAGCATAATCCGGTCAGTGCCGATGCCAAACACCGTCAGGGCGGTGTTGACCACCTCAAGTGGGCGATTGACTGCTCGGAAGCTTTGGGTTCGGATGTTCTCTGCGGGCCTTTCTTTCAGCCGTTAGGCGTTTTCACGGGTTTGGCGCCGACCGAAGAGGAAAAGAAACGTGCCGCCGAGGTGCACCAGCAGGCCTGCGATATCGCGGCCAAAGTGAATCTGGCCATAGCTGTCGAATATCTCAACCGTTTCGAGTGCTATTTCCTCAACACGATGGCCGACGCGGCAGCCCTCGTCAAACGCGTTAACAAGCCCAATTACGGCGTCCTTTACGATACGTTCCACGCCAA
>JBARRE010000643.1:0-4767 GCA_049644065.1 Sedimentisphaerales bacterium
GGCTTAAGGCTTGCCGGCACTTGAGTACGCGACAGTGCGCCGGCCGCCTCTGAATCACCGATTCTGCCAAGAGATTCGATCGCTGCACGGGAAATATTCGTACTACTGCCAGCAATTAGCCCTGCTATTGCAGGTACGGCTTCGCGGTCGCCTCGCTGACCGATAGAACCGATTACGCCTATCTTAAGGTCGCCATCGAGTTTTGGAAGCGCCTCCCGCAGAGCGGCACCGGCCTCGGGAGCGGCCATAAACTGCAGCGCAAACCTCGCCATATGTGAAAGCTCCTTGTCGGCGAGCATTTTGGCCAGGGCCGGTACGGATTTTGTCGAGCCGACGCGGCGCAGCATCCGGCAGATGAACTGTTTGCCGGCGAAGGTTGTTTTGGAGGATTCCAGAGCTTCAAGAAGTCTCGCCTCAATTTGCTGAAACGATGAGGACGGAGCGTTGCGAATCTCTTCTTCGATAGCCGCCAGTGCCCGGCGGGATTTGCCAAAGTCGTACTCATGGATGGCGTCATAAGGAGCCGAGAGAATGGTACGGAGGCTGACTTTATCAGCGGTGGGAAAGTCATCGGGTACATCCACCTGCGTGACACGGCCCGTCGCAGCCCATTCAGTGCCGCGCTGGTAAGTGACGATGAATCCAATGCAGCGTAACTGTTCGGCAGCATGACCAATGGCCGTATGAAAAACCCTTCCCTTGCCGTAGCGCACGGTAAACAGCATCGGCTCATGCTCGCCGGTGCCTTTCTTTGCCGGATCGGCGTAGGCGGTCGCCAGAACCGTCATATTTTTCGCCGGGCCTCGAAGCTTGCTATAGAGTTCATCGCTTGCGTGCATCCACTTTTCGGGCAGGCCCGCGGTAATAGCATGGTGCCTATCTCTGGTAATGATTTGGAATTCGTGCTGAGGGCCGTGTGTTCCACCAGGGCCGGGAGAGTTGTCGAATACAACTTTGCCGTCACGGTAGCGTACCATTGGCCCGGATTTTTCGTTCCGGCCGCCCCATCCGCCGATAGCGATCATCTCGTTCCACTCTTTCCATTTGGGAAACGCGTTGTCCGCCGCGTGGAAAATGACCAGACCGCCGCCGTTGCTCATGTACTCGACAAGTGCATCCTGTGTCTCTTTGGGCCAGTTATCGCCGGTATAGTTGGCAACAATGACGTCATACTTGCTGAAATTCGGCTTGAAAGAATCCATCGGCTGTTTCTGAGCGGGCGAAGTCGCCACTTCGACCGTAAACAAACCGGTTTCCTCCAGCAGACTTTTGAGAACGGGCGTGGTGCCTTTCCAGTCATGGTTATTTTGCCCGTCAACGATAAGGGCCTTCAGCGGGCCTTTATTTTCTTTACGCGTAAGATCCTGGATGCGGATATTGCGCCACTTGATTTTATTATCGGCCTGTTTGGAGCCGTGGACCTGCAGGGCGATAAAGCCGGTGGAGGTCATGTCATCTTTCAAGTCGGCGGCGGGCACGCCATTTACCCACGTTCGTATCCTGTCGCCGACAGCCTCGATGCGGTAATGATTCCACTGGTTCTGCTTGAAGGCATTACGCGCAGCCGGGTTTTTGGTTAGATCATTGATCCAGCCCCGGCGGGCCTCGTCGTAGATGCCGCCCGACCAGCAGCGCGGGGCCGTTGACGGAGCGGGTTGCCCGTCAGCCATCAGGTTCTTAGGACTCTTTTTATAAGCTCCCGTCCCTGTGTCAATCTCGACCTGATAGCCGTGGACGCGGTAATCTTTGTAGTGCTTGAAGCTGTGGCTGCGAATCTGGATGCCGGAATTCATACCTTGCTCGACAAGAAAATCCAGTTCCAGGATAAAATCGGTATAGTTTTTCTCGGTGCAGAGGAAGCTGTTCGGCGTGTTTAGAACTGTGGTTCCGACAATCATGCCGTCCTCGATGGTGTACTTTGCTTTTCCGTTACGCTGAATCCAGCCGTTGAGGGTTTTGCCGTCAAAAAGATTCTCCCAGTCATCAGCGGCGAAAGACATCTCCGGCAACAAAATCCCCACCAAAATAAATGCAAGTAAAATCACGTTGTATCGTTTCATTATTATGCTCCTTTTTATTATTTAGAGAATCCACGGTTCACGATAGGACCGGCCGAGAAGTGCGCTTGCTTCCGGGTCGCCGATTATCTTTTCGTTTTGGGGATCCCATTTGATTTTGCGTCCTGTGAGCATGGCGATTTCGCCAAGAAGGCCCACGCTAATCGAGCGAAGACCTACTTCCGCGGGACAAATAGTAAGCTCCCGGCTCTTTACGCAATCGAGGAAGTTCTGCTTATGGTCCCTGCTCTCATACAGCCTGGTTTCGTTGGGGCCGATTTCTTCTCTTAGTATCTTTTCATCGGATGCGCTCATTCCGCCGCGGTTGACGTGGATCCACCCAGTCTCGCCATACCACTTGGCGCCCTGTGTGATCTGCTGATTGTTCGCAACAGTCATGACCGTTCCGTCTGCGTACGTGCAGGCGAACTTGTACTGAGTGGCCACATTATAGAGCCCCTCGGTGGGATAATTGCCCTTGCCCTCGATTTCCACCGGCCCGGTATAATCCCAGCCCATGCCCCAGTGGGCGATGTCGATATGATGTCCGGCCCAGTCTGTGAGCTGGCCGCCTGAGTAATCCATGATCCATCGCCAGTCCCAGTGTGAGACTCCTCGGTACGGAACATATGGTGCCGGCCCGAGCCAGAAATTCCAGTCGAGCCCTTCGGGTACCGGCATGATGGGCTTGACATCCGTGCCGCCGCCCGTCGGCAGACCGACTTCAACCTTTAGGATTTTGCCGACCCGGCCGTTACGAACAAGCTCACAAGCCCGGCGGAATTTATAGTCGGACCGTTGTTGACTTCCCGTCTGCCACACCCGGCCGTAGCGATGGACGGCGTCGCAGATGGCGCGTCCCTCGCGAATTGAGCGGGCCAGCGGTTTTTGCCCATGAATGTCCAGGCCCGCCCTGGCAGCGGCGATAGCGGGGATTGCATGCCACTGATCGGGCAGCGCTAACTGCACGGCATCGAGATCGCCCCGATCAATCAGCTCGCGAAAGTCATGATAAGCTGTGCAGTCTTTATTGCCGTACCTGTCATCCACGATTTTTTTGGCATTGTCGCGATGGCCCTTATCGACGTCGCAGACGGCCACCATCAGCACTACGGGCTTTCCCAAAAAGCCCTGCATATCGCCTGTTCCCTGCGAACCGACACCGATTGCGCCCATGACAATACGATTGCTCGGCGCATTGGCGCCAAAAACCGACGCCGGAACGATTGCCGGCAGCCCTATAGCCGCGCCTCCAATGGCGGCAGTGCCCTTCAAGAAGCCCCTTCGAGTAATTTGGCTTGTATTTTTCATAATTCTCTCCTAAATAATTGTGCCGCGGGCATCTTGCCCGCGATTCCGCGATTCCGCGATTCGAGGGCGGGACGCCCTCGACACTACAGCCTTACCGCACTATAGTATCAAAATTCACATCTTTTGCAATACCCTGTAAATCATGGATGGCTTAAGATCATGAATTCGTAATATGTGCTTACGATTTCGAAACCTAATTTTTCATATAGAGCAATTGCAGCAGCATTGTCTGCTTTTACATTCAAACCGATGTTATCAACATGCTCGGACAGCGATTGGCATAATCCCGCCGTGACGGCTTTTCCGAAACCATTACCACGATAGTCCGGGCGTGTGACGATGTTTCCCAATGCCGCAACCTTGTATTCCTCGGAATAAACGTGAATACCCGCAACACTAACCAGCCGGTTCTTTAGCCGCAGGCCAAAATACTGTTTTGTCTGGAGCATCCTTGCATTAAACCAGTTGCTGGGATAACTTTCTTTGTATAGGCCGAGCATATCGTCCAGGTCGTTTTCCGTCAGACAAATGACCTGTGAACAGTCGATCTCATGCAGCAGCTTTGTGTTTTTAAATCCCATCTTGTAGTGCTTACCAGAGGATTTGATTTTACATTGCTGTTCGACAGCCTCGGCGACTCCAGGGCTTAAATGAGCATAAAACCGTTCCGGCAGGATATGAAATATCGACCGTACCAACTCCCACATAACGTCCTGCTGCTCAGACAAAGCCAATAAAGTGGGATCGTCGGATGCTGTGTATAACAAGGCGACTGCCTGAATATCGCCCCCTTTTTCCCAGCCGTAAAACGCCGTATCCGGCCAGAAGAAATCGTCCAGATCCCCGATGCTGTAAATATGGAGATAAACGTTCTTTCGCAAAAATGCTTCTATCCGACTTTTATCATGAAGGCAGATTGCGCTCATACCCGGTCGATTCTATAGAATCCTCAATCCGAAATGTTTATGCCGAGCTCTTTAAATTGAGCACCGGCGTTCAGGAAATGCGCTGTTATCCAGAACACGGTCCATTCTTCCACGTAATTCCCCCGCAGGCCTGTCAGGTCGTTCGATTTCAGCCGCTGGGTGTACTTTGAGTGCTGCCCGTAATTCGTATGATGCGGCTGCTCGCCCTGACTTCCGTAAGGGTCGATGAGTTGGCCGCAACTGCGGTACATCAGGATTGCGATTTTTTTCAGCTCGTCGGAGTTCAAGTACTGTCCCAATCGGTAAATATCCGGCGTGATCAGCACGCCGAAGACGTCAATGTGCTGATTTTGAACCGAGACGGCTGTCCAGCCCCGAGTCATGAAGCCGTGGTCGCGAAGCCGGCCGGCAGGCAGGTCGATATCCCAGACAACCATATACGTCAGGACAACGTCGCAGGCGTGCTCGGCCCA
>JBARRE010000644.1:0-13854 GCA_049644065.1 Sedimentisphaerales bacterium
GCTGAGATGCCGCATACGAAAGCCGTGTTTGTCCAGGGATGCGGGGGCGACGCCAAGGTGGTTCACGAAGATTCCGAGACCGGCAAACTTGCCTTTTCCAACTCCCCGGAACGGGCAAAAGCTGCGGGCGAGAAGCTCGCCGGGGCTGTGCTGAAGCACCTTGAAACAGGGCGGATGATCCCACTCGATGGACAGTTGGCTTGCTCGCTGGCCACGGGGCAGATCAGCTACGGCCGGCGCTGGTCGCGGGAGGAAATCGAACGGCAAGCCTTTCCGGAGCCGAAGAAAGGACACCATAGTTGGCAGACCTGGACGGCAAGACAATCGCTGGCGCTGCCCGATCACAGTCAAAGCTTTCGCTACGATGTACAGGTCTGGAAACTCGGCAACTGCCTGACTGTGTTCGGCATGGAGGGCGAGATATGCAGTCCGTGGGGGCCGATGTTGCGTGCAATGGCTCGGACCAAACAGGCCATGGTGATTGGTTATGCAAATGGTACGAGTTCGTATATCCCGGATAAGCGGATTGTTCGTGAGGGAGGCTATGAAGGTTTGACCTCGCAGCACGCATATTTTCTCCCTGCGCCGTTCACCGAAAACATCGACTCTGAGATCAAGCAAATCGTCACACGGGCGATAAACGCCGACAAATAGGAGGTGACAGACAGGATGAAATATCTCGCGATAGTACTGGTACTATTTTTCGTAGCGCTGCCTTGCATTGCTGTTGATGAGCCGACATGGGTAGAAATCGATAACATTGTGTACGGAGCAAAACCTGATGATCGTGGGCCGATAGGTGGTTGGAACGGCTACGCGAACGTTGTTGCCACGGGCGACTTCATCGTGAAGGATCTGGATGCGTTGCTGGATGCGCTGTCCAAGGCTGAATCAGGGCAAGTCATCTTCATTCCCGGAGAAACGGCAATCGATCTGACGGCCCGAATCTATATCGATCAACTTGTCCTCGAAATCCCCGAAGGCGTTACTTTAGCTGGGGATCGCGGGCATAGCAAATCCAAAGGTGCACTGCTCACCAGTGATGCACTCAAGACACCGGTAATGATCCGCGCCGCCGGGCCGGACGTGCGCATAACTGGTCTGCGTATCCAAGGCCCCAATCCCAAGCGATATCTCGATCATCATCGCCGTTCATTCCGCGAGGGAGGCAGTGGACATAAGTATTACTACAAATTCCCCACTTCAGATGGCATTACGACTAAATATCCACGACTGGAAATAGATAACTGTGAGATATCAGGTTTCTCCCACTCGGGCATATACTTAGTCACAGCCGAGGGACACCACATCCATCACAACCACATCCACCACTGCCAGTATCAGGGCCTGGGCTACGGCGTATGCCATAACACCGCTTCCTCGCTGATCGAGTATAACCTGTTCGACTGGAACCGGCACTCAATCGCCGGCACGGGCAGGCCCGGCAACAGGTATGTGGCCCGGCACAACGTCGAACTCGGAGTATCGCTGAGCCATTGTTTCGACATGCACGGGGGGCGTGATCGCAAAGACGGTACAAACATCGCGGGAACATCAATCGATATTTACAATAATACGTTTCGTGCTGAGCAAACTCCTGTAGTGATTCGCGGCGTACCCGAGCAGAAGTGTGAAGTGCATCACAATTGGTTTGTCAAACACAGTAAAGCCGGAGAAGCTGTACGCTCTTCTGATAAGACAGAGGTGTTTGACAACGCTTACACTGCAAAACCGAAAGTAGCTGAATAAACGCCGTATCTGTATATGGTATTACTGATCGGCAGCATCTTCCTGATGTGTTGCTATCGGCACGTAACCGACTTCCAAACCCTCAGGCGGACTCACAAGCAGAGCAGGATCAAGCCTCGCTAAGGTTCCGCTGCTGGGCGGTGGCATGTAGTCCCTGTCGATCGGCCAGTCGGCATGGATTCTTTCGACGAATGACTGCAATTTAGCCTTTTTCTCCTCGCTCCAATTGTATTGCTGGAACGACGGTTGATCGACAAAACGGTACCAACAGTAGGTGACGGTCGAGCCGTCTGCGAGATCGACCTTGTAAGGTCCGCGTGCCGGGCCCGGATTACCCCAGGCGCCATCGGCCGGTGAGGTGTATGGTTGTCCCCGGTTCGCTAGTTTGAACTCTTTGGTTAAAAGTTTCGTCTCTGCGGGAACGTCCTCGGCCGAAACTGCCACACGCTCATCTCCAACATGTTTGTAATACTGCGGGAAATAACCATTGGCGTTGACAGTGCCATCGTACCACTCCAGACCCCAGACATTATCCTCGAATATATTGGTATTAAAAATTTTCTCCACACCGGTGATTTTCTTGCCGGCCTGATCGAATCGCGTGGTGCGCGTCGTTAGCTTGGACTTCCAGGCGCCCTTCTCGTCGAAACGCCCGGAACAGGCCGGTCCACCGTCCCGCCAAGCCTTGAAGGCGTCATAGAGGGCGGCCTTGGAGTAATATGTCACGTCCTGCACAAGCAGTGTTCTGCCCTGCTCGTCAACAGGGAACTGCAATTTCGGCAACTTCGAATAAACAACACCCTGGGCATCCCGGGCGTCGAAGCGCGGCACGGTGTTAATCTCCATGGCGCCGCCGCCCATGTTGCCCGGCCGGGCGTCGAGTCCCCGTCCGTAGATAAAGGGATAGTTGAAGAGCTTGCCGATCTTGCTCCAGGTCTCCGGGATATAGTAGGCCATCGGTCCTTTGAAATTGGCCGCACTGAGGAAACAGGTCCAGGCCTGATCGCCGGTGGGAGGGTCCCCGGTAGTAGGTTTTGTAAAGGGCAGTGCCATGTAAGTGTAACCAAGGAACTTGCCGTTTGGATTGCCCTCGAAGGGCAGTGCGTCCGGCGGAATAAGCAGTCGATTGCTCAGTTGGGCAATGCCAAGGCGATTGTCCGGCAAAGCCTCGTTGCTATAGAAAAACGACCACCCGGGTGATCCGACTTCATAATCGTAACATTGCGGGGTGGCATTCATGCTGAATTTCGGCGGGCCGTACCGGAAGTGATTGCGCGCCCAATAGCCCAGTCCTCCCTCGACGGTCTGAAAAACACTGCCCCAGGTGGGTCCCCGCTCCGGCCAGTTGTCTCTGGCATGTGTACCGATCGGGGCGAGCGGCTTGTTTTTGTTGTCGGAATTGTTCGGTGTTATCCAGGCACTGGGCAGGCCGATTTGAAAGTTAGCAATCGGCTTGTCAATAAGCGGCCAGACAGCGGAATAAAATCCCATACCCGCACTGTAGACGGAGCGGTCCGGCGGCCGGGATGCGCTGTAGCCAATGTACCCGTGCAGACCGCGAGAATGTGTCGTGATAACACCTGCTTCAATATTATTTGCTTCTTCCGCTTTCCCTTCACAGGTCAATAGCAGAATAGTGAGGGTAAGGATGATCAGTGATAAAATTCTCATGTCCTTCTCCTTATTTAGAACTTAACAAATGCTTACCTTGACCAACTCTCCCTAAACATGGTATTATTCCAGTAGTTTTTCAAGAATTAGTAATTGTAAGTAAACCCACGCAGATAAACAAGGACGGATTTTTTTGGAGGCACTGATTTACAAAATGAAACCTAACAGAAAAATAAACCGCCGTGAGTTACTGGGATCCGCCGCAGCTTCTTCAATAGCGTTCGCAATGGTTCCCCGGCACGTATTGGGAGGCCGGAACTATGTTGCTCCAAGCGAGAAGGTAACCGTTGCCAACATCGGATGCGGCACACAAGGCCTTCGCGAAATGCCGGGTATGCTTGAAAACCGGGAAGTCCAAATCGTGGCGGTATGTGATCCGAATAAATTCACTACCAATTACATTGATTGGTCGTCTGACGGCATCCGAAACGGCATCCGAAATACCTTGGGTGACCCGACCTGGGGCGCAGGCATTGAAGGTATTCCCGGCGGGCGTGATATAGGCAAGGAGTACGTGGAAAAGTATTACGCTAAAAACATGCCATCGGGGACATACAAGGGATGTAATTCTTATGAGGATTTTCGTGATTTACTCGATCAGGAAAAAGACCTGGATGCCATAAAAATTATGACGCCGGATCATCTTCACGCTACGGTAGCCATTGCTGCGATGAAGAAAGGAAAGCACGTCGTCACCCATAAGCCGATTGCCAACAGGATGTCGGAAGGACGGCTTACCATTGAGACGGCACGCCGGAAAAAGGTCATGACCCATCTTCTGGCCTGGAGCGACAGACCCGGAAACAATCTGACGCTCAAATGGATCAAGGATGGCGTAATCGGCAAACTCAGGGAAATCCATAACTGGTCGCACAGACCCGTCTGGCCCCAGTGGACATCCAACCCCACGGACACACAGCCGATACCGAAGGGATTCAACTGGGACCTTTGGCTGGGGCCTGTGCCGCATCGTCCGTATCACCTGAACTACACCCATAACGTCTTTCGCGGCTGGTACGATTTCGGCGGCGGCAGTATCGCGGACATGGGACATTACAGCCTGTTTCCATTGTTCCGGACCCTTGGCATAGAAACCCCGGCAATAAGCGCCGAGGCTTACGGCACAACAACACGAGAAATCATCGATCAGGTATGCCGACCGGTCAATAATAACGTGGCCTTCCCTCACTCCTGTATGATCCGGTTCAAGTTTCCAAAGCAAAAGATCCTGCCGGCTTTTGACCTTATCTGGTACGACGGAGGCATGAAACCCTTTACGCCGGAAGAACTCGAGATGGATAACAAATCATTAGAAGGCGAAGGAATGATGTTCGTGGGTGACAAAGGCAAGATTCTGGCTACTTTTCACGGCGATAATCCCCGGATCATCCCGGAAAAGAAAATGCAGGCGTACGCCGGGGAAAAAGAAATTCCGGAAGACAGCCGGCGACGAAGATCCGACACTTGGACAAATTCCATCAAGAACAAGAAAGAATCACCCGGCAGTTTTCTGTTTGCAGGTCCGGTCACGGAGACCATCAATCTCGGAGCTGTAGCCCTGAGGGCTGGGCAAAAAGTGGATTATGATTCCGAGGCTATGAAAATAACCAACCTGCCGGAAGCAAACAAGTATTTGACCCGAAAATACAGGAAGGGTTGGGAGCTTATCGGTTAAAGTTAGGATTCGGGAGAAAGGAATTCCATGTTTATGACCAACGGTCTGATACAAAAATGGCTCGGTATTGCCTTAACGGCAGCGATAACGTTTCCAATTGTTTCATTGGCAAAAGACCAGGTAGTTGTCATCGAAGATGTCCGGCACTTGAAAGTATTTTACGAGGCGGGCCGGTTCGCGGGATGGCCGGCCAACAACGGCATCTGGCAGTGGGGCAACGAAATTCTGGTGGGCTACAGCCTCGGCTATCTCGCGCCGCCTGAGCAACGAGGTTTGCATCAGATCGATCCTGCCCGCCCGCGAAGTATCATGCTTGCGCGAAGCCTGGACGGCGGTGAAACATGGCTGGCCTCCGAAGCCGGCTATCCCGACGGAGATCTTAAGCCGTTCCCCACGGACATTGCGTTCGATACGTCGGGTTTCGCTTTGAACGCCCGCGGTGACAAGGCCTTTATTTCACTCGACAAAGGCCGAGCCTGGAACGGCCCATTCCGTCTGCCTTTTGCCGATTTGAATCTACGTGCGCGCACAGATTATCAAGTGCTCGGGGCAAAAGACCTGATACTCTTTCTCACTGCGCAGAAAACAAATAATCGAGAGGGCCGGCCGTTTTGCGCCCGCACCCGAACTGGTGGCAAATATTGGAACCAGTTTGCCTGGATCGGGTCGCAGCCACGCAGCGGCTACTCGATTATGCCGTCTTCGGTTCGCATGCCTAACGCTGATTTCCTTGTGGCCCTGCGCCGCCGAGACAACGATCCGGCACAGCACAATTTTATCGAACTGTTCCGCTCGCAGGACGGCGGCCTGAACTGGCAATGGCTGGACAATCCCGTTAAAGAAAATGGCCTATCCAGCGGCAATCCACCCTCCATGGTTCGCCTTATTGATGGACGCCTTTGCATTACCTACGCCAATCGCAACAAACCGCACACAATTCGTGCAGTATTCAGCACTGATGACGGCACGACATGGGGACAGGAATATGTTGTGCGTTCTGGCGCTGGAGAACCGGACATTGGTTATACTCGAACCGTGCAACGGCCGGACGGCAAACTTCTCACGATCTATTACTGGCTGGACGAACCTCGCACCGAACGCTATATCGCCGTGACGATCTGGTCGGCACCTAAAATGAAATGACTGCGCATAAATAATCTTGAAAAGAGCAGACGATGAAAAAGGGAGTTTTGTCATTATTAACGATTTATTTTGGTCTGATTTCCTGCATCGCTCCACGCGCTTCGGCAATAGACTCATCCAGGGGCTTTGCTTTTACGGACAAAGTAGTCCTGGCCTATTACTACATCTGGTATAACGAAAACTACTGGTTCAAAACAGCGGCCGAAGGAGGACGCAAGGAAGGATTGGAGGGCCTGCATCCGCTTGTAGGCGCATATAATTCCTGGGACCCGGCCATTATTGAAAAGCATATGCAGCAGATGAACCGTGCCCTGATCGATGCCCTGGCCGTGTCGTGGTGGTACGATACCAAAGAGAACGGGACGAATCACATCCTCGACATCGTCTTTGAAAAAGCCGTCACTCACAACCTGAAAATCACCATCGATTACGAACATGGCCGGGCGCCCCTGGAAACCATAAACCACGACTTGTTTTACTTTTTGAACCGTTACAAAGATCATCCAGCCATGCTGAAAGTGGAAGGACGTCCGGTCGTGATGATTTGGACCGCCTGGGCCCATAGCCCGGTCGAATGGCAGGGAGTGTTTGACAGATTGGAAAAAGCAGGGACCAAAGCCTTTCCAATCATGTCCGGCAGCTATCAAAATGGCAAAGGCAAAGAGTACCTGGGGCCGTTCCGTTCGCTGGAGGAATACACCCTGGTGGATATCGAGGATTGTCAGTTGGCAGACTTCATGAAAACCATGCGCGGGCATATCGACGATTATAACAAGGCCAAAGGTCTCAAAAACGGCAAACCGGCACAGCATCATGCCACAATCTCGCCGGGCTACGACGAAACAAAAAATCCCGGGCGCAAGACCAGCGGCGGCGGCTTTAAAGGTGCAGGCTGGAAAGACCGGACAAAATTTGGTGTGAATTACCCCGACGATCCCAACGGGGCATACTACCGGGGCACCTTTGAGGCAGCCATGAGTTCCAATCCCGACTGGCTGCACATTTCCACCTTTAATGAATTGTATGAGTTCAGTCATATCGAAGCCACGTTTGAGCATGGACACAAGTATCTCGATCTGACGGCTGAGTTCGTCAGAAAATTTAAGGACCGGAAATAGCAGTAAAATTCCAGATAAAATAAAGGACTACCATGAAGTTTATTATCGCTTTAGCTATCGGCATATACTTTCCGATCCAGGTACACGCGCAGTCAGAAATTCAGGAAAATCCCATCTTCCCGCTACAGGGAAAGCACGTACACTCAAGCAGCATAGTCGAATGCCCCAACGGTGATTTGCTGGCGTGTTGGTTTCATGGCTCCGGCGAGCGAACGGCCGATGATGTCATAATCCAAGGTGCCCGGCTGGAAAAAGGCGGCACAAAATGGAGCCCTGTTTTTTTAATGGCCGATACCCCCAACTTCCCGGATTGCAATCCTGTTCTCTTCGTCGATCAGAAGGAGCGTTTGTGGTTGTTTTGGATTGCTGTTCGTGCACACGGTTGGGAGCATTCAATCTTAAAATATCGCCTATCCACAAACTATCAGCAACCAGGGGCGCCGGAATGGGATTGGCAGGACATTATCCTATTGAAACCCGGAGACATCTTTGCCGAAACAATTGAAGCTGCATTCAAAGAATTAATCACCGAAGAACCGATGTGGGCCGAATATGCACCATTGTATTCAACCATGATCATAGAAGCCGCCAGGGATAAGGCAAAGCGCCAGACCGGCTGGATGACACGTACACACCCCATCGTCCTGCCAAACGGGCGGATTTTGCTGCCGCTATATTCGGACGGTTATAATGTCTGCCTGGTGGCGATCAGCGATGATACCGGCCAACATTGGCGGGCCGGCAAGCCGATCGTCGGATTAGGACCGATCCAGCCAAGCATCGTTCGAAAAAAGGATGGAACGCTGGTGGCATACATGCGGGACAGCGGCAATGCTCCGTACCGCATACTAATCAGCACATCAACCGACGACGGCGAATCATGGTCGCCAGCCATTGACACAAACATTCCGAATCCCGGCTCCAGTCTTGAAGCAATCGCGTTACAAGACGGCCGCTGGGTGATGGTCTATAACGATACGGAGTCCGGCCGCCATAGCTTAGCCGTAGCTCTTTCCCACGATGAAGGCAAGACGTGGAAATGGAAACGGCATATCGGCAAATCAGACAACCGGACCAAATCGTTCGGCTATCCATCGCTGATACAGGCGAAGGATGGTACGTTGCATCTGACTTATTCCTGCAACGAGCAAGGTCAGGCCACCATCCGCCATTGTACGTTTAGAGCAGATTGGATTAAGCTATAATTGGCTTTGAATTGGGTTTGTTTTTTTCGGCTCCGCAGGCCGGTTTTTTGCCATAAATCCCTTTCAGATAAAAGTTTGCGCCAAATTGACCCACCGGCAAATTGGGTTTGTTTTTTCAAAATACTCTTTTACTCATCTTACCGCTGAACTCTGAACGCGGAACCCTGAACGCCAATAAATTGGCTTTGAATTGGCTTTGTTTTTCGCCGCCCAAACTATTGGATTTTCTTCATAATCTCCTTTCAAATAAGACTTTACGCCATTTTCGCCTTTCGAATATTGGCTTTGTTTTTTCAAATAGCCCGCCGGAGAAGCTCCGGATTTACTCTAATTTTTCCTTTTGCCTTTTTACTTTTACCTATCCCTAAAATTGGCTTTGTTTTTCGCCGCCCAAAACCGCCTAAAATCATCAAAATCTCCCTAAATTCTTACTATTACTGACTTAATGCCATTTTGCCTATTTTAACATTGGCTTTGTTTTTTCAAATAGCTTTCTGTTAGACACAGATTTACACCGATTAACACTGTTGTTTGGGCCGCAGAGAAATAATCAATAATAATTAATAAATCATAAATAACAGAGCCTTTTTACTTATTTACGTATTCTAAATTCTATTTGTTATCTATTATACGAACTATTGTACAAAAGGTCGAGAAAATTTTAAAAAAATCTCCATGACTCGCCGCTCTATACCCGATTCTCGCTCCTCGCCTTCATTGTGTTCAGGAGAACCGAAAGTAGATTTGGACGAGTACACTTGCCTGGACGCTCTGGTTGCTGTATGATAGGTGCACGTTAATAAATCATGCTGGCGTACCAGCAAGGTGGTCTACGAGTTACTTGCGTACTGGATGTTAAACGATGGATTACTCGCTACTGAGTGAACTTCATAAGCGGTTACAGTGGCCCAAGCCGGACCACATTGTTCAGCCACCTGGCGCAGGTCCCGCTGTCTATTCCCGTCTGGCCCATCTTAAGATAGAAAAACCACTTGCTCGCAAAATTGGCAAAGACCAAGTGCGAGTAAATGTTCTTGTTGGGAATCCGCTCGATGATAGCACCGATGCTCCCATTGCATTATTTTGTGAATTCTCCAAAGCGCTGACGCCAGAAGATCTGAATGAGACGCGAAGGTTAGCCTGGAACTTCTGCCGTTCTCCAATACTCATCACGATGGAACCGCACCTTATACGTGTCTGGAGTTGTTATGAGACACCGGATGCGAAATCTGGCGAATTCCTTACAAAACCCATCGTTACCGAAGGTGACGGTGTGTCGTTCAATCTCGATTCTCTCGTCGACAGTCTCCATTGGATGTATCTTGCCTCGGGACAATTTCTTGTGCGCCATCGTGATCGTTTTGACCGAAACCAAAGGGCGGATACAACACTCCTTAAGAATCTTCAATATGTCCGCGAGCAGTTGACCTCGGAACTTTCTGAAGATATCGCTCACGATTTGCTTGCTCGGATAATTTTTGTTCAGTTTCTTTTCCACCGAAAGGATAGTCAAGGAAAAGCCGCGCTTAATCCTGGAAGGCTCTGCGCATTGCACCGAGAAGGGGTCCTGTCCAACGATTATAAGGATTTGTCTTCCATCCTTCGGCATAAGTCCGACACTTTTAGCCTTTTCAAATGGCTGAACCAGCGATTTAACGGCGATCTATTTCCCAGCAGCTATAATAGGGAACTCCAACATGTGAAGAAACCACATATGGAACTCCTTGCGGATTTCATTAGTGGAAAGCTTCAGATGCAAAACGGCCAATATTTGCTTTGGCCGCACTATTCCTTTGATACAATTCCGCTTGAATTCATCAGCAGTATTTATGAGGAATTCGTCACTAAGCGGAAGGATGCTGACTCCGGAATCGGCGAACATTATACGCGTCCATTCCTCGTTGATTTCATGCTCGACAAAGTCCTCCCCTGGAGCGGCACAGACTATGATTTAAAAATCTTGGATCCCTGCTGTGGCTCGTCTGTTTTTCTTGTAAAAGCATTCCAACGCCTCGTACATCGATGGCGGAACGCAAATCCCGGAAAAGAACCACCTGCAGCCATCCTACGAAAACTGCTCGAAGAGAACATCTTCGGAGTCGATATTGAGCCAAACGCAATACGTGTTTCTTCCTTCAGCCTCTACCTCGCCATGTGCGACGAGATCGACCCAAAATACTATTGGAGCCAGGTTCGTTTCCCCGCCCTCCGAGAAGTCAGACTGCGCACTGCCGATTTCTTTAGGGAGGATGTTCAAGGAATTTGTGTGGAGGATGCACAGACAGAAGAACACCAATACAACCTGATCATTGGGAATGTGCCTTGGGGTAAGCAAAGCCTGACAGATATGGCGAAGGCTTGGGCGAAAAAAAATGGCTGGAGCCAGGTCGGGAATCAATCCGGCACGCTCTTTCTGGCAAAAGCAGCGAAGTTGTGCAAACCGACTGGACAAATTTGTATGATCCAACCGGCGGGTTCCTTATTATTCAATGTCAGCCCAACAGCTTTGGAGTTTCGAGAGAGGTTGTTCACAGATTACAAAGTGGACGAAATCGTCAATCTTGCGGCCCTTCGATTCCTGAATATCTTTCCTACAGCTGTTGGCCCAGCGTGCATCATCAAAATGCGACCAGGGCAGCCAAACGAGGAACCAATTGCCTATTGGTCTCCCAAGCAGACACATACTGAAGAAGAGCAGCATCGTGTTGTCATCGATGCACAAGACCTGAATTGGGTTTGGCCTGAAGAAGCTGCTGCTGATCCTTTGGCTTGGCCAGCCCTTATGTGGGGCGGCCGGAGAGATTTTGAGCTAGCAAGACGCATCTTCCAAATTCATGATGAAATTGAGTTAGAACCCAAAACAGGCTTTTTCAGAGGTAATAGAAGTGACTCTTATCCAGACTTCCTCGGCTTGAAAACACTGGATGACAATGCTCTTTTCACTCAGCTTCCCACAGTGATAAACACCGAAGCTTTCCCTGTGAATGAGGATGAATACTTTGAACGCGGTAGGGAGGAATTGTCAACCTACAGGCTTCCACTGGTTGTACTGAAAGCCACATGGAAGAAAATTACCGGCCGATTCAAGGCAATCGTAGTGAAGTCTGCAAAAGACGATTATTTGCTTTATTCAAAATCGTTTAGTGGAGTTCATACCTCGGATGAGAATATCCTGGCAAGTATTGCCCTATCGTATAATAGCATGCTTTCAGTATATTTCTTCTTTCTAACATCTGGAAGATTAGCGAGCTATCGACCATCTCTTAGAAATGAGGACATCAAAACATTACCTGTTGTCCTATCTCCTGACCTGTCACTCGACCAGCTGTCTGAGCTTTCTGAAGCGGAGATAGACGAGAAAATTTTTCGTCTTTATCACCTAGACACAATTGAGCGAGTCCTTGTTTCTAATTTTGTCAACATCACTTTGCCAGATTTCAAGAATTTCCGCAATGCAGCAGCCCGGCAACCTGTAACCGCATCGTGTCAACACAAGAAAGACACATTGCAGGCATATTGCGAGTTGTTTCTTAGTGTTCTGGGAACCGGATTTGGAGAGGATAAGTCTATCTGTGCCACCATATTCACCACTGATTCGGATACAGACCTTCCCTATTGTATCGTTGCAATTCATCTGGACTGGTTGAAACAGCAGCCAATCTCCCATGAGTATCATCATAAAGAAGATCTGCTACGCAAATTCGCAAACTTAGAACTTGAGTTCCAAAAGCAGAACAACGGCGCAATCTATTACAGGAGGGTATGTAGAGTGTACTGGAATATCCAAGTCACCGATCATGGGGTAAAACGCAATATTCCAACCGTTTTTCTGATCAAGCCAAACCAACTTCGCTACTGGACACGGTCAGTTGCATTGCGGGATGCTGATGAAGTAGCATCCGATCTTCTTCACTGGTCACAGTTAGGCTCCCCAGAAAAGGAACCACTAAGTCATGCGTAGACGTCTCACTCCCATACAAGCTAATTATCCCATCCCCGAGGATTTTATCAGACTGGCAAAACGTTGGCATCCAGATGCTATCGACATTCTGCTCGGCTATGTATGGGAAGGTTTTGACAAACTCATGGCCGAAGCGTTCGATGTGAGCAAAACCGATGAGAACCTGGAGAACGATATAACGTATGCAGCCTACTGCCGAATTCATGATACAATGCCGCCGTCTTCACCTTACCAGGTAGTTCACCAACCACCTGAACGCGAACGTAAGAAACCATTGGGGCAAGCACCAAGCTCTGATCTTGGGTTTCGTCTACGGGGAGGTAATATTCGCTCGCATTTCACAATAGAGGCAAAAGTGATTCCAACCGAGCGAGCAGTTTCCAAGTATGTTAACGAGATTAGAAGTAACCTTTTGATAGATAGGTATTCCATGTTTTCAAGCGAAGCAGCTATGCTCGGCTATTTACTTTCTGGCTCTCCCTCTATTACTTTCGAAGCCATTTCTAAAAGCTTACAATCCTCATTGCATCCATATCCTGCTTTTAAGCAAAGACAACACTGTTATTCTGACCACAAACGTCATGCAAAAAGCAACAGAATCTTCACGGCCTTTCGTTGCCATCATTTGCTCATATTGTTTCATTGTGGCGTGCATGACGGAGAGAATTAAAGGTGTCCGGTACGAATGGCGATTCCTTAAGGGATTGATGGGTAGAACACTCCCACATCGACAAGAGGGTGCGTATGAATTGGAAGATACTGCTCCTGCCTTAAAAAGAGAACAAGAATTGCATTCAGAAGTAATTTCGTCAATCAGCGTCTGAAATCTCCAATCATTACGAAAAAGACCCATATACGGCTTAAAGTCCCGCTCGTTGTGCAGTAAAAGTAGCCGACCGCCGTTTAGTATGCTATAATTGCCGACAGTTTTATGCAGGCTGGTGATTATAAGCAAATCCCTGCAAATGAAAGAGGCAAACATGAACCCAAACACAGATTTAATCGCACGAGATGAACCAATGAAACGACAAGTATTTAAGCCGAAACATCGTAACACAGATTTGGAAACCTGCGCTATAACGCAAAAACACGGTATGACCCGGCGTGACTTTCTCCGCAGTGCCGCGGCAACGGCTGGAATGCTCGTAGTGCCGTGGCCTGGTACCACGGCACAAGCACAGGTTGCCAGCGAGCAGCGGCAGCGAATTGAGGCGGCTATTCCGAACAAGGCCATCGTCCCGCCCCGCAAAAATCGCAAGCTGCTGATTTTCGGTCTCAACGTCGGGTACGGCGGTCACGGCTCCATCCCTACGGCCAATATGGCTTTTACGC
>JBARRE010000645.1:0-3316 GCA_049644065.1 Sedimentisphaerales bacterium
TGCGAATTCTTTGCTGGGCGTGAAGTAGGGCCAGGGCTCAACCTTAGTATCATAATCCAAAACATCCGGCCTGGTAGACAGCCAGTAAAAATTGCTGCCGATTTCAATACCCTTGTCATTATTGAGCCTGAGATCGAGAAAATACGTCATGCTGATGTTTAATAGTTCAGGAAGCTCGAAGATTTTGGTCGAAGATTCCGGTTCGGTATCGATTTCAAACATCCTGTTGAAGACTTCCGTGGAATTTATGTCCAGAACTCGAATGGTTGCTTTCAGGTTCCGGAATGCTGCTAAATGGTCATTTACAATATAGATGCCGCGGTCGCCGTAGTTGTAAAGCAGGTGCAGTGGTTCGCAGGCCTTCTTTGCGGCGTAGAACGCTCCGGTCGGCAAGAGATATTTATCATATAACTGCCAGTACATCTTCGGCCAGGCGGCGTTGAGCATCCACTGGACGATTCCGGTGGCGGAGCCTTTATTGGCACGAAACGCTTCGAACATCGGCCGCATCAATTCGTAATTTAAGGCCTGTGCTTTTTCGGCGAATTCCTCAACGCTGCTCGGCTCGTCGTAGCGGCGATTTATCGCTTCCCGATATCGGTCCAGCGTGCTAAATTCGTTCAATCCGCAGTGGAATTCCCAGAATTCATCGATCGGCCACAGGTGTTCTTCGGGAATCATTTTTTTGATACTCTCCAGCACAGGCACGACTGCTCCGGGCGATGTCTCCGTATTGAAACCATAGGCTCCGCCGAGAGTCTTGTCCGTGTACCAGTAGACCGGCGGCGTGTACGCATAAGGGCCGAGCATCTTGACGCCCGATGGGCCGCAAATGTCACTGATGACGATGTCTTTGCCGATGATTTGCTGTTCGCTGCCCACGCCGCCCGTCGATGCCAGGTAGGGGCGGGATGGATCGTATTTCTGAAAAGTCTCGATATATCTTCGCGCCAGCTCCGGCTTCGGCACCTTGTCGCTGGCGACGGCCCAGACGTAGATGCTCGGATGATTTCTCAGCCAGAGGACCTGGTCCTGCCACGATTGGGCAATCAGTTCGATATCTTCAGGAGAAGTCACGCCCCCGTAGCGGTCGTTGACCGGTTTTCCGAGGTATTGTTCGTGCTCCCAGTGACAGCTCCAGCCGACCATCATCAGAATGCCGTACCGGTCGCACAAATCGTACAACTTATGATCCTTGCCCCAGATGCCCTCAAGGCGGATGCAGTTTAGATTCATGTGCCTGACGTATCTCAACTGTGCGTTGATGGTCTGCGACGTGTCGGCGAGCAGCAGGTCATCCGTCCAGCCGGCAGCCTTGATAAGGATTTTTTTCCCATTGACCTTGAATCCACGGTGCCCGCCCAGGTTCGTGTAGTCTTCTATTTCACGAATCCCGAATTTTATACGCGTGACATCACATATCTCGCTGTCTGTCGTAAATTTCAAATGCAAATCGTATAGATTCGGCCGGCCCAATTGATATGGCCACCAGATTTTTGGATTTTTAATTTTCAGATCTGCGAACTCTACGGTTTTCCGCACTTGTGGTTCTATATCTATGGTTCTGCTGAATCTTATCGATTCAATTTCGCCTTCGAGAATTCCCGATACGCTGCGTTGTTCATGATTGGCCAGCTCTGCGGTGACGGTGAGTGTCGCTTCATCGAATGTATCCAGGTTAAGTCTGCTTTGAACGAAGGGCCGTTCGATTGAGACGCCCCGGCAAAATCTCAATCTGACACTGCGAAAAATGCCCATATTGCGGTCGGGCGGCGGGGGATTCCAGTCGACAAAACCGGTGGAAAAATCCCCCGGCTTCGGAGCAGTCACTTCTACCGCGAGTGCGTTGGCGCCTTCGGAAATAAATTTTGAGATGTCGAACTGAAATTGGCGGAAAGCACCTCTGACCTTGCTTGCCGGCGCGATCCGGTTGCCGTTCAACCAGATGTCCGCACTGTAATTTATGCCATCGAATTCAAGCAGAACCGTCCCGGCGGCGTCTTTCTGAGACAGTTGAAATTCCGTTCGATACCACCAAGGTTTCTCGTACGGTTCGCAGGGAATCTCGCTCAGATTCATGCCGAAATAAGGATTCTTATAAACGTCGTTCTCCACAAGGACGGCTAACACTGTAGAGGGGACGTTCGCTGGGTACCAGTGGCATGTGTCAAAGCCCGGCCTGGAAATCTGCTCCGACGACTTGCTCACTTTCGAAGACGCCTGAATCATCCAGCCGGCGGAGAGTAATCTTTCATATTGAAAATCAATTTTATTCATAATCTTGCCATTTGTATAGTTGATGGTACAGAATAGGAGGGACAGTTGCAACTATCAGATAAGTTTGTTATCTTGGTGCGGTCGAATATGTACGGACATTAGTAAAGGAAATAAAGAATGAGCAAGTTAGCCATCAATGGCGGCAAGCCGCTTCGGGATGCCAAAGTGAATCCGTGGCCCAGGTGGCCCGTCTGGGATGAAAAGGAAGAGAAAGGTCTGCTTGAGGTCTTAAGAAGCGGGATCTGGTCGTATAACGGCCCGAAGGAGCTGGAGTTCAACAAGGCCTTTGCGAAATTCATCGGGACCGAGTATGCAATATCGGCGGCGAATGGAACCGTTACTTTGCAGCTCGCTCTTGAGGCATGCGGCGTCGGACTTGGCGATGAGGTAATTGTCCCCGGTCTGACATGGCAGGCGACAGCCGGCGCGGTACTGGATGTCAATGCCATTCCCGTGCTCGTAGATGTCAGCCGGGACAACTGGTGCATCGATCCGGCTGAAGTGAAAAAGGCAATCACGCCGCAAACCAAGGCAATTATCCCCGTACACCTCTACGGATGTTTTGCCGACATGGATGCCATTATGGCGATAGCACGAAAGCACAATCTTTGGGTGATTGAGGACTGCGCCCACAAGCACGGGGGACAGCGGAAAGGAAAGAAAGCCGGCAGCATCGGTGACGTGGGAAGTTTCAGCTTTCAGCTCTCGAAGCTCATGACGGCAGGGGAGGGCGGGGCCCTTACTACAAGCGATCCTCAATTGTTCGAGAAGCTCGATGCGCTTCGAAATTGCGGCAGAAGACCGGAGAATCAGGAGTCCGCCGATAAGGGCGCGGGACTATACGGCAGCGAAGGTGACCTGATCCAGTCGGGCAACTACCGGATCACGGATTTCCAGGCGGCCCTGCTGATTGAATCGCTGAAAAGGCTGCCGGAACAAAATCGTATTCGAGGGGAAAATGCAGAATATTTAAACTCGTTGCTCGCGGAACTGCCCGGTGTTCAACCGATGAAAAACGATAAAACGGAAGCATTGGGAG
>JBARRE010000646.1:0-3675 GCA_049644065.1 Sedimentisphaerales bacterium
CCCGTCCGAGCGTCGTAACAACTCAGCATGCCTCTGTCTAAGAGAACATAAAGGTAATCGCCATAGACGATAGGGGTAGGATTATACGGGCCGCCTTGCTTTTGGCACCATGCTATGTATTGATTGCTGTTCTGGTCATCCTTGAGGGTGATATCGCCCTGGGCGCCCGGCCGAATCGCAAATAACGGACGCTTCTTATCACCGACATAGCCCGAGGTGATATAGAGTAGGCCGTGCTCGGCAAACGGAGTGGGAATGGCAATATCTGACATGCCGCCCAGCTCCCAGAGCAATTTACCATCGAGATCATACGACCTGACCTTGCCCATCCCGCATGTTATCAATTCGGTGCGCTGCTTGTTCTCCCAGATATAAGGGGTAGCCCAGTTGCTTTTTTCATCCCGGTTGACACGCCATATCTGTTCGCCTGTTTTTTTATCCAGGGCAATGAGAAAGGACTGCTCATCATTGTCGTTCACGATAAAGAGCCGATCTTTGTGCAGCACCGGAGATGCGGCGGTTCCCCAGTTATAGCGGGTTTTGAAGCTTCCGAATTGCTTCGACCATAATTCCTTGCCGTTGAGGTCGTAACAAAACAGCCCGTAATTGCCAAAATAAGCATATACGCGCTGACCGTCAGTGACCGGTGTTTCGGAGGCATACGTATTCTTGATATGCAGCGAATGTTTTGGGACGGCCTGGTGGGCAAGTTTTTCCCAGAGGATCTTGCCGCTGTTAAAGTCGATACAATAGACCATCCACCGGTGCGTCTTATCAGAGGGCTTGTCCCGGTCGCCTCCGAAGTAAAGCCCCTTCTTTGGCTTTTCGGCGTCAGTTCCACCGACAGCCGAGGTAACAAATATCTTCTCGCCCCAGACAATAGGTGAGGACCAGGCACGGCCCGGTATTTCAAGCGTCCAGACAATATTTTCAGTAGTGCTCCACGTAGACGGCAAGATGCTGTCCTCGGCAACGCCGGCGCTCGCGCCACGAAACTGTGGCCAATTAGCTTCAGCAAGGGTGTTGGAGGTCAAAAGAAAACATGCAGTTAAAATAACCGGTAAAATTCGATACATAAGTCAAACCTCTTCTGTAACTTAGATTTCTATGAGAATCTCTCCTCAGCTACAAAGCCGGGCATTCTTATCGAAATAGTACCCGGATTGGCCCCCCAATGCCAGGCCTTTTTGCCGCTGTTTGGCCGCCGGCGTTCGACCTTGCGACAGAACGAGCATTTTAACGGCAGACAGCCCTTGCAGCAGGTTTGCATATATGTCGCAATTTCCCTCGTTTTTCCCCCTTTGCTGACTTGAAAAAGCGTGAAAAATCGGTTAAAACAGCAAATGGTCTTTGACTATAAAATCGGACATTTAAGGTATGGAAGAAGAATCGGAACAAACGGCAGGCGAGTCGAATTCGCAGCAGCCACATCAGTTAAAGGAAACTCTTCTGACCAGCTCAGAAGGCCGTCTTTTACTGCTCGGAGTAGCTCTGGCATTTATATACACCTTCTGGCTCGGGATTAAGCTGCTGTTTTCTCCGGAGGAATCCCAGATTCTCATTGGAATAACCGCTACCGAACTGATGTTCGGCCGGGCTGCAGCCATGGCGTTCGGCTATTCTCTGGGCCTGGGGCATCGCACAATCATTCCAATCTGTATTATCATTGAGACAATTCTCGTGCTTATTTTCTATCCACTATTTGTGTTTAGCTGGCGGCATTTACTGGTAATCAACCGGCTCAAGAACGTATTCGAGCGAATCCAAAAGTCCGCCGAAACTCACAAGGACAAGGTCCAGAAATACGGCGTCATCGGACTGTTTGTTTTCGTCTGGTTTCCCTTCTGGATGACCGGTCCGGTCGTCGGCTCCGTGATTGGATTTCTGCTGGGTCTGCGGATATGGCTGAATATGACCGTCGTGCTGACCGGAACTTGTCTGGCGATCTTTGGCTGGGCCTTTCTTCTGCGCCAGTTCCATAACCAGGTGGCGTCCTACAGCTCATACGCCGCCATGGTCCTTATGGCCCTATTGGTCGTTATTATTATCGTCGGACATCTGCTGTACCGAGCCCTCCACGAAAACAAAAACAAGACTTAACTCAGCATCTAATTTGCCGCCGAGGATTATCGAGCATCAGCATAACATCTGTCTCTGACGGAACAGCCGTGGGCAAGTGAGGAGACCGGTTGCTCCTGGTTTCCTGCCACGGACAACGTGTTTCATTAAGTTCTATTGCGCGCCGCCCGCAGGCATTCCGGCCACCTCTCTCGAATCTTCTCTGATGACATCGATGAAGTTTATAATCGGGGCCTGGTCCGTATTCGGATTGGCCGACCCATCGACTTCGCTCAGGGCAGGCTTGGCAAGCAGCTCAAGGACCATAGCACTTCCGGCCTCGATGCCTTTGAATTCTTTGACAACCGCCCTGTTAGCTTTTCCCGCCGTCGCCAAAATATCAAAGCTTTCCAGCACGACTTTGTCCTGGAGCTTAATATCGAAAACTCGCCGGCCCTCGCGGTCTTCCGGCAGTGCGTTAAAGCCGAGACGAACAGTGTACACCGCGGAAATGTCTCCGGCGGCATCATCGGTCAGCGGCACTTCGCAGCGCAGCATCCCCCGGCAGCCGGATGTAAACAGCCAGGGCTTGTCTGTACCGGCTATGTCAACACCTTTGAAGTCGTGGCAGAAATAACCCATTCCGGGCAATGTTTTGGCACGCAGATCGAACTTTACGCCGTAGTTGGGGAAGTGGGTGTAGGAACTGGTATTAGGATTGGGATAGCTGAACCAGACGGTCCCTTCATTATCCTTCCTGTCCGCCGGCGCGCCGAAATTTACAGTGAAACGCTTTACTGGCGTCAGCTCTCCCGGGGTGACATAGACCGTCCAGGGCTGGGCCCTGCCCGTCTTGCGTATCATCGCTAACGAGCAGCGCACGGGGTACGAGCATGTGCAGCCGGCCGCCGCTTCCTGGCTTAGCAGCACCCCGCCGGCCGGTATCATACTGATGGCACAGCCCGGGCGGTAGGCGCCGAAGATGGTGACTCCGTTGTCCTGCTCCATGTCGTAAAACGCCGTGCAGGCTGAGCGGTAGAAAAGGCCCTTCGCCGAGGCGGCGGTAGTGCCGCATGTGTGGCCGGGTCGTAAGAATTCCCAGGGAACTTGCTTGCCGGTGATAGGATGGTTCCGCATTATAATCTCGCCCGTTTGAAGATCGCAGGCCTGCGGCTCCAGGATTATTTTATCAGCGACGATGACCGGCCGGGTGCGGTAGTTCAGCGCACGCGACCATACCATATTACCTTCCTCAGCGGATAGCGCCGTGATGCGCCGCCATTTCATGCCGCCCTCTCTAAATCTCCACGCGTCGTGGTTGCCGTGGTTGCCGAAGAACAAGAGCAATCCGCCGCTGTAGGCGGCTCCCATTTTATCGCCGCAGCAGCCGGTCAAATCGACGGGACGTCGCCACAATTCTTCGCCGGTTTTAGCGTCCAGCGCATAAACAATCCTCACGTCAGCGTCATCGTATGTCAGAGTGCCCTCGGGATGCTCATCCCGGAACAACTCGGCCTGCAGGGAACTAATGAAATATTCGACCTGGGCTTTCTGTCTGTACGATGGATTCTCTTGAAGTCTTTGAGCCAGAAATTCTTTCCTCTCCCTAAGCTCTTC
>JBARRE010000647.1:0-2595 GCA_049644065.1 Sedimentisphaerales bacterium
CGTCTAACCACTTTATAATATACAGTTCTGTATACAGAATTAGTCCCGCATACGGCGGGACTAATTCCTTGTTTTTAATTGGTCGGGCGGAGGGGGATTTGAATCCTCGACCTCATGCTCCCGAATAATGTGATTGAGTTAATAAGATCAAAAACTTACAAGAATTAAGTATACACTTTTCGTATACAGTCAAAATTTGGTAAAACGTCACTAACAGGGGGGTGTCCTAAAAAAGGACTGGACTCTCAATGATAATTTTTGTATATTCTTTCCATGCAGGAAGAATTCATTACATTACAAAACAAGGAATTCACACAAAACGATATTCATTTAATACGTCGTCTGATTCAATTGGAAGGCGACAAAGGACGCACGTTCATTTCAAAGCAGCTTTGTGAACTATGGAACTGGCGCACCCCCAATGGCCAATTACGGGACATTACCTGTCGGGAAGTTCTTCGAAAATTAGACGAACGTGGTTTGATCATACTGCCGCCCATGCTTCGCGCTGCAAGGCGACCGGGTTATAAGAACAAAACCAAGTTAACAACCCATATCAACACTTCTCCAATCTCATGTTCTTTATCAAACCTATCACCACTTACTATTGAGCTGGTAAGAGGGAAACCGAAAGAGAAGTTTTACAATGCCATAATCGATAGATATCATTATTTAGGTTACCATCAAGGCAGCGGCGAACAGTTAAAATATCTTGTTGCTACTGGCGACAGGCCAGTAGCCTGTATTGGTTTTGCAGGATCAGCCTTTAAGATTTCTCCCCGCGACCACTTTATAGGCTGGTGTGATCATACTCGCAAACAAAACCTCTTCAAAATTATCAACAACAACCGATTTCTCATTTTACCGTGGGTCAGGGTTCACAACCTGGCTTCCTTTATTTTAGGCTCAATCGCACGCCGTATTCAAACCGATTGGTATGGGTACTACAAAAGAAAGATTGTATTGCTGGAGACATTTGTTGAGAAGGATCGCTTTTTAGGGACCTGTTACAAAGCGGCGAATTGGCTTTACTTGGGTCAAACCAAAGGACGTGGTCGCAACGACAGACATACGCAACGCCTTTTGCCGATTAAGGACATTTATGTTAATCCGCTTTGTAGAGATTTTCGTGAACACTTACAATCGGTTGAGGGGGGATGGTGAGCTTCAAAATTATTTGTTCTGAATGTTTGAAAAAACAAAAAGAGATAGATCGTCTCAAACAAGAGAACATTAGCTTGAAAGACAAGCTGCGTTATCAGGAACGTAAAATAACCGAAGGATATTTTGCTTCGCAAACCCCGTCTTCGAAAAAACCTTTCAAGTCGAATACGGCAACCCCTGAGCAGAAAAACAGTGGTGGAGCCAAAATTGGTCACAAAGGGCATGGGCGACGCAGCTTTGACGAGCAAGATGCTGACATGATTAAAAAGATAAAGGCCCCTGAATACTGTCCGGACTGTGGCGATAGACTCGAGAATAAAGGCTTGAAGCAACGAAGTGTTATCGATATTGATCCAATCAAAGTTGAAAAAATACTTTACCAATTGGAAATAAAACGCTGCCCAACGTGTAAAAAAAAGCATACTGCAAAAGCGCCAGCCGTTCTTCCTAAGTGCTTGTTTGGCAATAATCTTTTGACCTATATCGCTGTTGAACATTATCTGGGCGGTATTCCGCTTGGTCATTTAGAGAGAAATCTGGATATCGGTTATGGAGCGATGATCAAAGCCATGCATAGATTATCGACAATCCTACAAGAGGTTCCCGAGAGATTAATAGAACGCTACCGTGCCGCTCCTGTTAAGCATGCCGACGAAACCGGATGGCGAAACAACGGTCAAAACGGATATGCCTGGTTATTTACCACCCCACAAGTAAGCGTGTTCCGATTTCATCAAACGCGTTCGGCGAAAGTAGCAAACAAGGTTTTTGGGGATAAAAACCTGCCGGGCATTCTGGTCGTAGACAGGTATCAAGGCTATAACCACGCACCATGTAAGATCCAATACTGTTACGCTCATCTGTTGAGGAACATTCAGGATCTAGAAAAGGAATTTCCGGAAAACGATGAAGTTAAGGATTTTGTTGGGGCCTCTGCACCACTTTTGGCCGAGGCGATGAATTTAAGATCGTTGCCCATCAGTAAAAAAGAATTCTTTGTAAGGGCGGCTAACACTAAATCTGAAATGATTAAAATCATGGCCGCTGACGCAAATCACGCCGGCATTCAAAAAATCCAAAATATCTTTAGGGAAAATGAAAATAAACTCTATCATTGGGCAAAAGATCGCAACGTACCTGCCGAAAATAATTTCGCCGAAAGGGAACTGCGTCCTCTTGTCATCGCCAGAAAGGTGAGTTTCGGCTCTCATTCCGATGCGGGAGCGAAAACTCGAGAAATCTTAATGTCTACACTTTGGACGTTAAAGAAAAAAGATAAAAGTAAAGTGTCCTCAAATTTTAAAAACTTCCTTGATCTAATCGCCGCTGGTAATAATAAACATCCAGCACATATATTATTCGGAAAATAAATGCCCCCCCTGTTAGTGACGTTTTACCAAATTACAATTTCATCTTAACAAATTACACTTT
>JBARRE010000648.1:0-5216 GCA_049644065.1 Sedimentisphaerales bacterium
TGTTCGCAAGTCAATGAGATAATCGCACCCGTAATCGTCCGGCGAATATCGCGTGATTTACGGAGGTTTATCAGGCCTTCAGCCGATAGAACGCAGATTGTATGAAAGAATCACCTGATTAATTGGGGTGATTGTTACTGGAAGTGGGCATTGACAAGGTCATCCTGATGGCATATATTCAAATTTTTCATTTGATACAATAAATCCGGACCATATAGAGTTCGATTTATGGAGTGAAACGAATTGTGAAAACATACGAACAAATCAACAATCGCATCGAATCAGGCAAGGCTGTCGTTCTGACTGCGGAAGAAATTATCGACTACGTTGACGAGAAAGGTCTAGCGGCGGCAGCGAAAGAAGTCGATGTCGTCACTACAGCAACGTTCGGCCCAATGTGCTCCTCGGGATGCTTTCTTAACTTCGGGCATTCCAAACCCAAAATTCGAATGTCGGAAGCGTGGATCGAGGACGTCCTTGCCTATACTGGCATTGGCGCTGTCGATGTTTACCTTGGCGCGACGCAACTGCGGCACGGCGACCCGGCTAATATGTATCATCCGGGAGAGTTTCGCTACGGCGGCGGCCACGTGATCGAGGACCTCGTCGCGGGCAAGAAACTTCAGTTGTTCGCGCTTTCCTACGGAACCGACTGCTACCCGCTGCGTGAGATACGCACGTACTTTTCCATTAACGATTTGAATCAGGCCATCATGGTCAATCCACGAAACTGCTACCAGAACTATAACGTGGCGATCAATAATTCGGACCAGCCGATATATACCTACATGGGATCTCTCGATCCTGACAGGAAAAACGCCAATTACTGCTCTGCGGGTCAACTGTCGCCGCTGCTCAACGATCCTTATTACGATGTGATCGGCGTGGGAACCAAAGTCTGGATGGCCGGCGCTCAGGGGCACGTTTACGCCGAGGGGACTCAACACGCCGGCGGCTGCGAGAGAACGCCCGGCGGGATTCCCAAAGGAGGTGCCGGAACTCTGGCACTAACCTGCGATATGAAGCAGATGCGCCGTGAGTTCGTGCGGGGAGTGACTTTTCGCGGGTACGGCGTGTCACTGGCGCTCGGAGTCGGAGTGCCTATTCCCATTTTGAACGAAGATGTGCTGAAGCGGACCTGCGTGCGAGACCGTGACATTATGGCTCCTGTTGTTGATTTCAGCCGGGATTACCCGCAGAATACGGGCAAAGTCATATGCTACGTCAACTACGAACAATTGCGCAGCGGCCAGATCGAAGTGGAAGACAAGAAGGTAGCGGTCGGCTCGCTGTCATCATACTACAAGGCGCTGGAGATCGCTAATCTGCTGGCCGACGAGATCAAGCGAGGGGATTTCCAGCTTGCCGAGCCCATTGCGTCTCTTCCAAAAGATAAGAAAATGAAACCCCTTGTGACAAGGAAGAAACCGTCATGAGTGAAACCGTAACGAAGAAATTGATGCTGTTTTTTCCGCGATGCGAATGCGAGAAGCCGATAATCTACCTTTTGGTGAAAGATTACAATCTCGTGGTAAACGTGTTTCGTGCGAAGGTCACTCCGGAGGAGGAAGGTTATCTCGTGCTGGATGTCACCGGGGCCGAAGAGGATATAGAACGGGCCATGGCCTTCTTAAGAACGTTCAACGTCTCCATCAACTACAGCGGCAAGGGGGTGACGCGCGACGAAAATAGTTGTACGCACTGTGGCCACTGCATCACACACTGTCCCACGGCCGCCCTGCGTATAGACGACAAGACGACGCGAGAGGTCATTTACAGCGAGGCCGACTGTATCGAGTGCCTGGCATGCATTCGCGTCTGCCCGTTCGGCGCATTTGCCTCGGCGTTTTGAAAAGCCTTTGCCGTGCCGGTTAACATACGTTCATGAGTCGGAAACGAACCTACAGGACTTTTACTTATAAGGAGGCGGTCTTCCGCATCTGTTGCGAGAAGTTTGGTGCCGTCACTGCTGAGATCGTGCGGCAGCGGGGGATACTGGAGGAATATATCGGCCGCTATCCGGATTTTCGCCAGTCCCTCGAACCCCTTGATTTGCTTGCCGGCGCGCCTGATGTGGCGCAAAGCATGGTCCGGGCTGCAAGGCTCGTGGGTGTTGGGCCCATGGCTGCCGTCGCGGGCGCCATGGCGCAGTGTGCGGGCCGGGTGGCTCTCGATGCCGGAGCAAGCGAAGTCATAGTGGACAACGGAGGGGATATCTATATTTATGCCGTCGAGCCGGTAATAATCGGCCTCAAGACCGGCACGGCCGACCTGGCCGACCGGCTTGCATTCTCGCTCCAGCCGGACGACACACCAATTTCGATATGCTCTTCGTCGGGAAAAATGGGACACTCTATGAGTCTGGGTGAGTGTGATCTTGCCACTGTTGTAGCGAAAGATGCCGCGCTGGCGGACGCAGCCGCTACACAAGCTGCGAACCTTGTCAGGGACGTTGATGATATCGACCCGGCTCTGGAGAATATTGCTGGCATCGAAGGTGTTGATGGTGTGATGATTGTCAAGGGTGCCCGGGTAGGACTCGCGGGAAAGTTGCCGCCGTTGGTCAGGATAAAGTGATGCTACGGATCCATCTTGGATATGAAAGGTGCAAATCACCACAAAAAATGATAAAGTATGTTGATCACAACTTAATGCTTAAAGAAAGGTAATTGCAATGACAGAATCGCATACAACAACCAATCGCAGAGAGTTTCTTAAAACACTGGGCCTGGCCACAGTGGCGCTGCCATTCGCTGCCAAATCTGCTATCGCACAGCCGGCATCCAATGCCAACATGAAACCGCGAAACGTTATCTTTATCCTTAGCGACGATCACCGATACGATTTCATGGGCTTTCTCAATAAACCCAAATTCCTCGAAACCCCGAACATGGACCGTATGGCTCGCGAAGGCGCTTATATAAAAAACGCCACTGTTTCGACGGCTTTATGCTCGCCCAGCCGTGCCAGCATTCTGACCGGCCAATACGCTCACAAGCATGGCGTCGTCGATAATAACACCCGCGTGCCGGAAGGCACCCGCTTCTTCCCCCAGGACTTACAGAAAGCAGGCTGGCAAACCGCCTTCATGGGCAAATGGCACATGGGCGGCGCCAGCGACGAACCCCGGCCCGGCTTCGACAAGTGGATCAGCTTCAGAGGACAGGGCGTCTATTTCGATCCAGCTTTCAACATCGACGGCAAGAGAGTAAAACGCAAGGGTCATGTCTCCGACCTGCTCACCGACTATGCGCTGGACTGGATGAAGAATGATTGCGACCCGGACAAGCCTTTCATGCTGTACCTTTCACATAAGGCTGTCCACGCCATGTTCGAGCCGGCCAAACGGCACCTCGGCAAATACGAAAACGTCAAACTCGAATATCCCCAAAGCATGGCTTACACCGAAGAAAACTACAAGGGCAAACCTGACTGGGTCAAGGAGCAGCGCAATAGCTGGCACGGCGTGGACCACATGTATCACGGCCAGATGGATTTCGACACATTTTATCGCCGGTACTGCGAAACACTGCTCAGCGTTGACGAGAGCATCGGCCGAGTCATCAAGTATCTCGAAGACAATAATCTTGCCGAAGACACCCTCGTTATGTACATGGGCGACAACGGATTCGTTTTCGGTGAGCACGGGCTTATCGACAAACGTCACATGTACGAAGAATCCATGCGCGTGCCGTTTCTGGCATGGTGTCCCGGCATAATAAAACCCGGCTCAGTTATCGAAGAGCTTATCCAGAACATCGACATTGCCCCGACCGTCCTGGATTTAGCCGGTTTCGAAATACCGGAACGTATGGACGGAAAATCCTTCCTGCCCATCCTGAAGGGCAAAAAAATACCCTGGCGAGACTCGGCCTTTTACGAATACTACTGGGAGCGCAACTTCCCCCACACTCCAACCACCCACGGCGTACGCACCGACCGCTACAAGTACATCCACTATCACGGCGTCTGGGACATTGACGAGCTGTACGATCTAAAAGATGATCCCGAGGAAATGAACAATCTCATCGACCGCCCCGAACATCAGAAGTTGATCAAGCAGCTCAACAACCGCATGTTCGACTGGCTGGAAAAAACCGACGGCATGCTGATTCCGCTCCGGCGTGACAGTGGCGGCCGTGCGGTCGATCGCAATCCCGACAAGATCAGAAAGTAACGGCCCAAAGGCTCCTACTTATCTTCGACCACGGGTGCGGTTTGCTCGGGGCTGGTGACGCCCGGCGGCAATTCCATGATCTTGATATTGCGAAAATGGATCTCGGCGCCTTCGGACTCCAGGCAGATGTATCCCTTCTTGACCGACGCTTTGCTGATGCCGTTGACGAACTTGCCGTTGATCGCCAGCTTGATCGTGCCATCGACCGCGACGAGATCGTAGGTGTTCCACTCGCCCTTGCCCTTGCAGCGGAGCTCGACCGACTTGCTCCGCTCGCCGCGGGGGTTGTCGGGAGTCGTCTTGAGCCCCCCCACGCCCCACACCTCGCCGCTGACGTAGGCAATGTCGCGCGGTTTGCCGTCCCTGTCCCTGTTCAGGTTTGGCCATTCGAGCTCCAGCATCTGGACCTCGACGCCACGCGGGAGGCGCTTGCCCTCGGGCACTGTGCCGTCAGCCCAGAGGAACGTGCCGGAATTGCCGCCCGCCTCCATGTGCCTCCATTCAACGTGCATGATGAAGTTCTCATACTGCTTATCCGTGCGCATAACGCCGATGGGATGGCCGGTGCACACAAGCAGGTTGTCTCGCACGGACCATGTATCCTTGTCGGTATTGACATTGACCCAGCCCGAGAGGTCTTTGCCGTTAAATAGTTCGCGAAACTGCATCGGTTCGGCGGCCCTTGCCCGGGACTGTACGCACAGAAGAACGATTACTGTAAGAATCAGTGACTTTGCGTGTTTTCTCATGATCTTTTCTCCAATTTTATTTCCGGTTGCGATTGAAACTCTGTTTCCTTTTATTCATTTCCTTTATACGTTGCATAAAGCGACCGCTTCGCTCAGGCTTTCAAGCGGATCGCGGGTGGGGATAAATTCATGCCCTATATAGCCAATAAAACCCGTCTCGGCAATGGCTTGCATAATCGGTCTGTAATTGATTTCCTGCGTATCATCGAGTTCGTGGCGTCCGGGATTGCCGGCTGTGTGATAGTGACCGATGTAGTCCTTGTACTGCCGGATGCGAGAGATAATGTCAC
>JBARRE010000649.1:0-7968 GCA_049644065.1 Sedimentisphaerales bacterium
TATGCAATCCCGTTAAAAACATCGACCGGCTCGCTATGGTCCTGCGGGGCCAGAATACCTTCGGCGTCTATCCAGCCGATTACTTCGCCCGTCTCCGGCTCAATTTTAACGATACGTTCGGTCGGCCAGACGTTAGCATAGATTTGGCCGTCAATATATTCAAGCTCGTTAAGCCCCCAGACCGGGGAATCCTGATCGAGTACCATGATTTTCTTATTTTGCGCAAACGTTTCGGGATCCAGGAAATACAGCATTGGTGTGCCGTCGCTCATAATGAGATGCTTGCCGTCATGTGTCAGGCCCCAGCCTTCAGTCGGGTAGCTGAACTCGCGCAGCAGTTCGAAAGTCTCCTTGTTATAAACAAATCCGATTTTTGACTTCAATGTTAACTGAATGATGCGGTCCCCATAGATCGTAATCCCTTCGCCAAAAAACTCATCCGGCAACTTATGTTCCTGTAAGACATTGCCCGATTCCAATTCTACTTTGCGTAATACCGACTTTCCGTAAAGCCCCGTTCCTTCATATAAAAAGCCGTCTTCGAAAACCAGGCCCTGTGTGAAGGCTTTGGGATCGTGAGCGAAGGTATTGACAACTTTATAAGTCCAGGCCGCAGGAGTATCGGGATTCCTGAAAAACAGGAAAAAACAAACAATCGCCGCGGCTAACAGCGCTATGAATCCCGGAATGAATAGCCTTAAGGATCGTTTCACGAACATTACCCTGAAAATTTGTAGGGGCAGGCCCGCGTGCCTGCCCTGGGCAACCACATGGAGTTGCTCCTATTAAATATTAAACCTAAAGTTAATAATGTCACCGTCCTGAACGACGTATTCTTTGCCTTCGAGCCGGATCTTGCCGGCAGCCTTCAGGGCTTTTTCACTGCCATACTCTTGCAGCTCGTCAAAACTGAACGTTTCAGCCCGAATGAAGCCTCGCTTAAGATCGGTATGTATTTTGCCTGCCGCATCAACCGCTGTCGTACCTTTCTTTATAGGCCAGGCACGCAGCTCATTGGAGGCGACTGTCAAAAAGCTGATCAAGCCAAACGCCGAATAGCAGCTTCCGATGAACTTGCTCGCAGCCGATTCGGCGATGCCCAAATCCGCCATGAATTCCGCCCTGCTGCCTGCATCCAATTGTGCCAGTTCGTATTCCAGCTTGGCACAAATTGTAACGACGGGGACGGAACTGCCAACGCGGTCGGCAAAATCGAATTTCTCGTTCAATTGATTTTCGCCTACATTGACTGCAACGACAATCGGCATTAATGTCAAGAAGCCGAGAGACCTGATAATCTCACGTTCAGTGTGAGTTTCGAGAGCTGAGCTAATCGGTTGTTCCGATTCGATTGCCTTCTGCAGTTTCATTTGCAGGGCTAATTCCGCCTTGTCACGTGCCTGGGCCCTGGTGGGCTTGTGGACCTGTTTGTCGAGGTTACCGATGCGCGTGGTCACAAGCTCCAAATCGGCAAGCAGCAATTCCGTCTGCAATTCGGCCAAATCTCTCGCCGGATCTACCGTGTTTCGATAAGGCGGTACGGACGGATCTTCAAATGCCCGAACCACCAGAACCAGCAGTTCAACCGTTTTTATCTGGCCAATCAGCCGCTTGGCGGCAGCCCGGCCATGATCATCGGTAAAGTTAAAGCCCGGCAGGTCCAGGCAGTCGACTGTGGCATGAGTCGTTTTCTTCGGTTTGTATTGCTCGGTCAGCCGGTCGAACCTTTCGTCCGGGACCGGAACGATCACTTCTTCGATCGATGCCGAACCGATTGCAGGTATTGCCTTACCGCTCAGACTCGCTAAAATCGTACTCTTGCCCGACTGAAGCAGGCCAATTAGCGCTACTTTCATTTTACTGCGCTCTCCTGTTTATATACACTATTTCCATAACAGTCATACGCAACGACAGCAGGAAAATCAACTACCTGAAGTTTCCTTATGGCTTCGGTCCCCAGGTCTTCGTAGGCGATAACTTCCGAAGCAACGATGTGCTTCGAGAGCAGCGCGCCCGCGCCGCCGAGTGTCACAAGATGGACCGCTTCATATTTTTTCAGGGCCTCTCTGACCTTCTCGCCACGATAACCCTTTCCGATCATTGCTTTGAGACCGTTGGCAATCAGCGCCGGGCTGAATGGGTCCATTCTCGATGAGGTAGTCGGGCCGGCTGCGCCAATGACCCTGCCCGGCGCGGCAGGCGTAGGGCCGACGAAATAAATAATCGAACCTGCAAGTTCGAACGGCAGGTCCCGCCCTGCTTGTATCGCCTCGCACAACCTCTTATGCGCCATGTCCCGGGCGGTATAGATCACGCCGCCGACAAGGACCTCATCGCCCACCTTTAACGAACGCACATCCGCATCCGTCAATGGGGCCTGCAATTTCCTTATTTCGCTCATATCTTTCTACGAACTACTAACACTAAACTACGAACTACGCGAGTTTACAATATACCACCGATTGTACGAGTTGAAAAGACTCAAAAATCTGTTGGACTCAAACCGGTCGATTTTGAGGGAGATTTGGTCACGTGAGCAAGGGTTTAGTATGCAAAATATCGAATAAATGATATTGACACATCACCCCGATCAGAGTGTAATGAATGAGCCCACGGTAGTGTGCTGTTACGGTGGTGCAGCACGCTAAGGATTTCTCAGCAGGAATCGAATGGGAGGTTACCATGAAAAAGCCGAATTTTTCAATGGCCTTGACGATGTTGTGTGCGACTCTGATTGGCACGGGCTGGGTTTTCGCACAGGATTGGCCCGGCTGGCGCGGTGACGGCCGTGGCATCTCATCCGAGAAGAACCTGCCCCTGAAATGGAGTGAGGACGAGGGTGTCAAGTGGAAAACGCCCATCCCCGGCGCCGGCCACTCATCCCCTATTGTCTGGGGAAACCGCGTCTTCGTCACCACTGCCGCCGCCGAAGACCCCAACGTCGAAACGTTTCGAGGCGGCGTGTATATGGGAGGCAACCGTAAAAAGCCAGATGAGTCGGAGTACGCCTATCGCGTGATCTGCCTCGATGCCGATCAGGGAAACATCCTGTGGTCGAAGGCCGTCGCAAGGCAAAGCCCGAAGACGCGCCGCCACACGAAGAACACTTATGCCTCTGAAACTCCTGTGACGGACGGCAAGTACGTCTTCGCCTCGTTCGGTTCGGCGGGCCTGTATTGCATCGATTTTGAGGGCAACGTGATCTGGCAACGTGACCTCGGACTTATGCACCGGCGAGCCGGCTGGGGCACGAGTTCCTCGCCGGTCCTGTTCCGGAACACGGTCATTTTCAACTGCGACAGCGATAAAGAATCCTACATCGCTGCGTTCGAGAAGGCCACCGGCAATCCGGTCTGGCGCACCGAGCGGAATGAAGGATCATCGTGGGGGACACCATTTTTATTCGAGGCCAACGGTCGCACAACCATCGTGACCAACGCTTCGCGTCGCATGCGAAGCTACGACGCCGCTACCGGCAAGCTCATCTGGGAGTGCGCGGGTGGATCGATGATCACAGTTCCCTCACCTGTTGCCGCCCAGGGGCTGGTGTTTCTCTCGTCGGGGCACAATCTGCTTCCGCAGCGGCCGATAGTCGCCGTCCGCCCTGAAGCCTCGGGTGACATCACACCACCCAGAGGTCAATCCCAGAGTGACGGCGTCGCCTGGTCGCATCGCTCGGGCGGCGCGTATGTGACCTCACCGATCGCCATTGGTGAATATCTCTACGTGCCGCTGGACAAGGGAACACTGACCTGCTACGAGGCCCGGACGGGCAAGGCCGTATACGAAAAGCAAAAGCTCGGCGACAGAAACACGATCACGGCCTCACCGGTGGCCGGCGACGGCAATATCTACGTGCAGACCGAGGACGGCGAGTGCTACGTCGTCAAGCCGGGCCCGGAGTTCGAGATACTCGCCGTCAACAAGCTCGACGAGGTATTCTGCGCTTCTCCGGCCGTATCCGCAGGCAAGATTTTTCTTCGCGGCCGCAAGCACCTGTACTGCATTGGGAAGTGATGCCCCGGCAGACAGTCAATCAGGCTGTCGGCCTTACCTCAGACTCATTAAATGACAAATTCACGACTACCGGGTATAACAAGTTTCGAACCGGATCATTCAGGAACATTTAAGAAAATCGAACAGGAAATCAAAATGTTAAGCAGACGCAAATTCTTACAGCATGCAGGCATGGCCGCGGCATCAGCGGTCGTTGGACAGAGGGTATTGGCGGTTGCAGATTCGGCGAAGCGGGCAAAGCCGAATTTCCTTATCATCATGGCCGACGATTGTACGCACAACGATTTGCCTGTCTACGGAGGGCAGAACGCTGCAACACCTAATATCGATCTACTGGCATCGGAGGGGCTTGTCTTCAACCGGGCCTATCTCGGTTCGGCAATGTGCCAGCCCTGCCGCGCCGAATTGTACAGCGGACTTTACCCCATGCGGAACGGCTGCGCATGGAACCATTCTGCCAGTCGGCCCGATATCACCACGATGCCGCACCACCTCGGAGCACTGGGCTACCACGTGGGCCTCGCCGGCAAAGTGCACGTTAAGCCGGACAAGGCCTTTGCTTTCACCAAAGTGGGAGGATTCGATGCGAGCTGCGTCCGCAATCCGACCAGGCCGCATAATCTGCAGGGCATAACAAAGTTTATGACTAATAACCAAGACCAACCGTTCTGCCTTGTCGTGGCATTGGTTGAGCCGCATGTGCCGTGGGTAATGGGCGATGTGTCGAAGTATGAGCCGAAGAAGCTTAAGCTTCCTGCGAATATTGCCGATACGCCGCGTACGCGTGAGGCCTTCTCACGCTATCTCGCCGAGATATCTTACATGGACAAACAGGTCGGTGACATCCTCAAAGTATTGGAGCAGTCCGGCCGAGCCAATGACACGCTTGTGCTGTTTACATCGGAGCAAGGCGCCCAATTCCCCGGCTGCAAGTGGACCAACTGGGATACCGGTTTACACACGGCATTGATCGCCCGCTGGCCGGGAAGGACCGCGGCAGGCATGCGGACCGATGCCATGGTTCAGTACGCAGATGTTCTGCCGACGCTTATAAACGCCGCCGGAGGCGACGCGGCCAAACATAACTACGATGGAACAAGTTTCCTGCCCGTGTTACTAAGTAACGCGTCCACGCATCGCAAGTTCGTTTACGGGATGCACAATAATATTCCCGAAGGCCCCGCCTACCCCGTCCGGACAGTCAGTGACGGGCAGTATCGCTACATCCGAAACCTGACGCCCGACGAGATCTATATCGAAAAACACCTCATGGGATGGGCGGGCAACGGAGAGCTGAACAATCCCTACTGGGCAACCTGGATAAGTAACGCGTGGAATAATCCGAATACCTACAACCTTGTCAAGCGATACATGCACCGGCCCGCCGAGCAGTTGTACAACACGGCCGAAGACCCTTACGAGTTGAAAAATCTCGCGAACGATCCGGCTGCTTCCGATATCAAGGCCCGCCTCAGCGCCGAACTCGACCGCTGGATGAAAGAGCAAGGCGATCCCGGCGCTCCACAGGACACCCACGAAGCCATCCAGGCCGCACGTCGCGGAAAACACATTTATGGAGCGACTGCAAGATAATGACTATACGTAACAAATTGTTGATCTTGCTACTCAGCGTATCTCTGATTCCGTTGGTAGCATATTTTACTCTCGATATTTCATTCTCGCGTATTGTGAGGAATCGCGTTCAAAAGAGCCTGCGATCCGCAGTGGCAGATAGAGCTACCTTTACCCTGGTCCAAACCATCGGAAATTATGAAGAGCAGCTCAGGATTTCCGCCCAAGCCGTTCGCTACGGCCTGCGCCATTATGCCGACCAGGTCCAGCGAGTTCTCTGGTCAATAAATATCGATATGGAACAATCATCAGCACCGAATTATCTGGTTAGGGTATTAACCGTGGATATATCTGCAGAGGCTCAGAAATATCAGTTTATGGGCCTATCCGGCACTCGGAAACCCACCGTGGATTTTGATTCGCAGTTCATCCATCCGCCGGTAAGTGAGTCCGGCAATCTCCTACAGTCTCGACTACCACAACTGACCAAAGCGTGCAGAGAAATCTATTCCATCAATCCTGAAACAAAGCTGTGGATTTACACTATCACGGCCGAAGGCACAGCCGCCCTGTATCCCTCTTGTGGTTTCTGGCCCTATGAAGCAGGATACGATTTGCGCCGGCAGCCCTGGTATATTAACGCAAAAATAAGTAAGCAGCTTACCCCGACTCCGCGTATCGAGCCGCTGACCGGCAAGACCGTCATGACCGTCGCAATGCCTTTGTTCGAACAAGACGGTTCTTTTGCCGGAGTTGTTGCAATGGATATCGATCTGTCCGGTATGCTGGACAGAATTCAAATCCCTGAGCAATGGCAGGCAGGGGCGTGGAAACTCCTTATACGTCTGCCGGAGAAAGAAGAATTGGTTGTCGATGAGGCTCTCGTTGTTTCCTGCACATCTTTCCTGCAAAGCCAGGATGGCCCCGGCGAACCGGCCAGACTCGTGGATATATGCGACTCTCAAGATGCTGCAGAAATGATCAAAAATTCCCGCCAGGGTAATGCAGGCTTCATTCGTCAGCCTTACGACGGCGTTGATTCTCTCTGGGCTTACGGCTCTTCCAAGCGCGGAGGCGGCTTTCCGATTCTGGTCGTGCCCTATCAGCGTATAGTCGAACAAGCCGAGAACACTCAACAGATGCTCTTCCGCGATAATATCCGTGCCATACAGGTGGCCACTATCCTGATTTTCATGGCGATCGTCGCCGCCGTTGTTCTGGCTGTCATGCGGGCCCGCAATTTTACCGTGCCTATTACCCATTTGGCCGATGCCGCCGGCAAACTGGCCCGGGGGGACTTTGATGTCACTGTCGATATCGCCACCAACGATGAGCTCCAGCAGCTCGGCGACATCTTCAATCAGGTCGGCCCCGGTATGAAGGAACGTCAGAAGATCAAGCAGTCTCTGGAATTAGCTCGCGAGATCCAGCAACACTTTCTGCCCGCCGAAGACCTTGAATTGGATCATTTTCAGGTTGCCGGTATTTGCCGGTATTGCGATGAGACCGGCGGCGATTACTACGACCTGTTCGATCTCAGGGCCATTGCCCCCGGCCAGGTCGGTCTTGTCCTTGGCGACGTCTCCGGGCACGGCATCCCGGCAGCCATGCTCATGGTCTCGTCCGGCAGCATCCTGCGAAACAATGCCCCGCGCCACGGCGACAATCTGTCCGCCGCCATTACCGAGTTGAATCGTCACCTCGTGAGAAATTCCGACCCCGGCAAGTTCATGACGCTTTTCTACGGCCTGCTCAACGACCGGAGCAAAACTCTCTCGTGGGCATCCGCCGGCCATGATCCGGCTATCTGGTTCCATGCCGAATCCGGTAAATTCACCGAACTGGATAACACCGGTATGCCCCTCGGCATCATGGACGATGCACAGTTCGGCCAGGCCGATCCGGTCACGCTGCAGGCCGGAGATATCGTTGTCATAGGGACCGACGGCATCTGGGAAGCACACAACGCTTCCGGCCGGATGTACGGCAAAGAACGTCTTACTGATCTGATAAGTTTGCATAAAAGCAAATCCGCCCGGCAAATTGCTTCTTTAGTTGTCGAATCGGTTTTAGAATTCTGCTCGGATACGGCCCCGGCAGACGATATAACATTGCTCGTAATCAGGTGCACGGAATGACCAGCCGGAAAGATTAAAATCCCGGATTCAAGCCCGGCAGACCGGCAATACTCTCTCCTATCTTGTTGCCCCTGCGGTTTTCACTATTCATTTTTTTGGTTCAACTGCAAAAAAGCCTCGTGTCCTATGATAATTGAACGGCCGGATAACTCAGCCATTCGCCCAAAGACCAAATATGATCGGTCAAACCTGCGACCATCGCGGGTGTTCTCGACAGCCATCGATCATTTCGGTCTTGTAC
>JBARRE010000650.1:0-4447 GCA_049644065.1 Sedimentisphaerales bacterium
AGTCTAGCGTACTGGGAGCTTTTCCGGGAGGCTTCGATTGTGGACATTGTTTTGGGTGAGCCGGTCTCAACTGCTTGTTCCATCACGAGATGCGGCAGGACGCCGATTCGCAGCAAATGCTTTGCCAACTCCGGGTCGTCGATGTCGCCGTCGCACATTGTTTCAGTCCAGATGTTGTCCTTCGACTGGCGAAGATGCAGTTCGGTGACTCTTGAGCCGTAAAGTTTCAGCACGTCGAACAGCGCTACTGACGAATTGCCCGCCCCGCGGTAAATCCAGTGGGCGTCGAGGCACAGCGTGACGTACGCCGGGTCGGTGCCGGCCATCATGTGGTGAAACTCCCGAGCTGCATTTCGCAGTTCTATATCATGGTTGTGATATGCCAGCGTAAGTCCCATCGCTTTTAACTCGCGCCCTAATTTCTCAATCGCCGCCGCCTGTACTCTGAGCTGGGTGTCATCCTTGTTTTCCGGCCCACCCCAGCGAATCGGGCTGGGATTTGTTACGATGATTTTTGTGCCGATATCCTGTGCCTTGCGTGCAATCGCAAGCACGGATTCGATACTCGCTTCGGCCTTGTCACGTTCGTGAAGGACGCTGTTAACGTACAGCGACCTCATTTCGAGGCCGTGCTTTTTCAGCAGCGGTCCGAGCCGGTCAAGCTCCTGTGGATTATTGGCGAGCGGCTCGTAGCCGTCGAACCGGCTGGCGGCTACCTCGCTTAGTCCCTTATCCAGTTCCTGGTTGAAATCGCGATTGTCCCGCGCGTAGAACACTGTCCATGGATATTGGTTGCAGGCTAAGTGCAGTTTGCCGCTGCGGTTTTGCGCGGCATTCGCGGCTGAACTTGTGCCCACCGCAATCGCTCCGCCTGCGAGAGCTAAATCTTTGACAAATCTTCGACGAGAAATTGTGTTATTCAACATAATCGAAAGCTCCCATTGAAAAGTTCGGACGAATGCTAATAACCATTTTCCAAGCTTAATTCAAACCGGCCATGCTCGGCAAGAATATTCCTGTAAACGTTCGTCGAATTATCAACCAATTAAAAAAGGGGCCTATGCCGAATTGATTGGCATAGACCCCGCCCTTCGACTTCGCTCAGGCTGAAGAAAGCCTTCATGCCGAGCGGAGACGAGGCACACTATTCAGCGGCCACTCTTGGTCGATACAGCCGGATGTCGTCAATAAACATCTTGCCCGAACCCCCGGGGATCGTCATGTTGCCCTGGGTGCCAAGACCAATCGCGATCCTGTCAACGTTGCTTAGGTTAATTCCTTGATCGGCAAAAGCCTGAAGTGGAATTACCCACTCGGTCCAGGTGTTGATGTTCGCCGCGGACGGATCATCGTGGATCACGACCGCAGGTGCGCCTGCACTGTTGGATACGGCCACATAAAGCGGCTCGGCAGCGTTGCTGGCGATTCCGACATCCTGGCTGGCCCACTGCTGAGTAACCGTACCGGTAATCGTAACGTTGGAGAATTTGACCTGGCATGTTTCATCGGTATTGTGGCTGGTCACTGCCAGGCCAACGTATACATTCGAACTCATCGAAATGTTCTGAGCACCCCATGACATCTGCTGCCAGGTAGAGCCGTTAGCAGAATAGGAGCACCTGAAGTTCCCTGCAAAGTCACGCTCTATCTGGATCCAGTACGGTGCTGTGATGGCTATCTGCTCGGCCGTAGCTACGGAAGTATCACTTGTGGCGGCAACATCAGTATCGACACGCGCCTGGTATCGGCATCCGTTGCCGGGCGTTATATACGCAGCAGCAAATTTGGAGCCTGCATCAAGCGTCTCGCGGATCATCACACCGGCCTTGGCCCATGGATCCGTATCATCGACGCTGAGCACCTGGGCCTTAATCGTGCCGACGCCGGTGAGCACCTTGTAAGCAAAGTGGAACTCGTCAGCATCGTTCCAGATATCCGCACCGCCGGCAGTCATCGTGTATGTACCGGTCGGGCCCTCGATAAAACTGCCGACTGATGCCGGATTGCCTCTGAACCATAGTGACAATTCCGCAACACCTTCTGCAGTCCAGTCGCGGACATTGCTCAATGTAAACTCCGCTTCTGAATACTTCGAATAGCCCTGCTTATTGTTGTCATAGCTAAGCGGCATAGACTGAAGACCGCCGTTTACGATTGTCTCCTCGGTAAAAGAGGCTGTGGTTTCGTCGCCTACGGCAGCACCAGTGCCGTTACCGGCAAAGAACGGAGGAATCCCCTGCATGCCGTAACCAAGGCCGTCATGCCAGGCGTACCAGATTTGATTCTCATTGGCATCGTATGTTTCAAAATCGTCCAGTACAAAGAAATCACCCGTCGTGAAGCTCCAGACGTTGCCTGCCCACGGACTATCGGGATTGACGCCATTAACTTCTTCGATTCGCCAGTAGTATGTCGTTCCCAACATAAGCTCACCGGGATCATAGCTTTCGTCGCCGAGCGCCTTGGGTCCTTTATATTCCGGTGAAGCATTTGTTGCATTTTTGACAGCATCCGCATCTATGCCGAAGTACACTTCATGCGAAGCGGCAATCGCTCCGGCATTCCATGTAATAATCGATGTCGCACTGACGCCCTCTGCGCCATTTGCCGGTTTCGGACCGCCGACGGCGCCCTCGGTAGTAAAGCTCCAGACGTCACCTTTATGCGTACCGGCACCATCGAATTCATCGACACGCCAGTAATAAGTCTTAGCCAGCTTCAGCAGGCCGGGATTATAACTCGTATTGCCGTTAGGAACACCCTGAGCAGCATCACTCACCTCGTCGAAATCTTCGCCGAAGACTATATAGTGCACTTTCGCATCGAAACCCGCCGTCCAGCTTAGAGTTGCATTTGCAGGCATAGACTCAGCATCATCAGCCGGGTCGGGATTATAAGCTGTCTTCGGCGGAATTGAGAAGCTCCATACGTTGCCTTTCCACGGGCTGTTCGGATCGGCTTCGTTGACCTCATCTATTCGCCAGTAGTAGGTTGTACCGGGCACCAGACCCTCCGGATAGGGATTTCCGGGAAAGCCAACAATAAAGAATGTTGACGACGAATTGCCGCGGAACAGCTCTGAGTCTTGTGTGGCGTCGTTCACATCGTCAAAATTCTCACCCATATAGATATCGTGTGAGGCCGCAAAATCGCCCGGCGAGAAGTTTAAGCTGGCCCACGTGTCCTCAACCAAAGCTCCGTCAGCCGGATCTGGCCCGTGGGCTTGTTCAATCGCTCCCCCGAGCATATAGCGCACCGCGTTGAAGAATAGTTTAAGGCCGTCAGGCGTAAGATTCATCTCACCTCGGCCAACAGTTCCGCCCTCTTGAGTGCCGACACAGAACAGCATCCGTTGACCTCCGGCAAACTGGCCGGCTCCGGAATAGAATTCCACTCCCGTTTCCCACTCGGCTATCCAGGCCGCATCAGTGCCATCGACCTGAGCGAGTAACGTACCATTGCCCACATCGAGTATACTGGGGAAAGAGGACGGGCCCACAGGGTCATCCAGGATCACCGACTGGTCAGGTATACCGGCAAATATAGGATGAGCGGGTGCCGTAATGCTGATTGCAGACCCGGAGAGACTCGCCAGACTCGTCGTGTTCAACCACAGCAATCGACTGCTCCTGATAGTATGAGTGGAGCAGTTAAGAATTGGTGTCGTAATCGAATTCCACTGTGCGATCTCAGTGGCATCGTTGGCGAAATCACCACTGTTGCTGTTGCGACTTATGATAATAAGGTCGGCAGCCTCCATAACCGCTATTTTGTCGTCATCGAGAGTATTGCTTTCCTGATTTCTAAAACTCAGGTCAACCGTGTATCCCTCTGCCTCCAGCAGATCTATCCATTCCTGGTCATCCGGTTCGCCATCGCCATTGTCGTCATAGGCGCCCGATACCCAGATAATCGTGGCTGCATGGGCCGAAGACATCAGGCCGAAGACTAGCAGCAAAGCTAAAAACATCAATTTTTTGGACATAATAATCCTCCTACAAAAAAGTTGAAAATAAGAAAAGACCAATAACAATCATTACCTTTTGTTTCCAATTTATACGATATATGAATATTTTACTACCTGAGACCACCTCCTTACTTCGAAGAACTGACTATGAACCATTAATGAAAAAAACAAGAATTTTCACTGGAAATAACTGAATTTTCATTTGTATTCCATATTGCAAATACTTGGCACCATATCAGCATACTATGATGGTTATGTTAACAAGGCCTAAAATCCACAGATTTTACCGAACTGATTATTATACCAAATTGATCCCATTATCGTCAAGATAATTATGGGACGGAATCATTTTTGTTTTGTAAATGATATTGCTCGGAAGTACTGATTTAAGAAAAAGCGGCCCCAACTTTCGGTTTCGCTGAATATCGGTGAGAACCGTGCAAAATCCGGTTCAGGTTAGATCTCAAAAAGATTTTTGAA
>JBARRE010000651.1:0-5757 GCA_049644065.1 Sedimentisphaerales bacterium
ATTAGCGAAGCCCGCAGTCATTACCTGCATTACTACAAGGAAAAACTTCTAAGCGTATGCGACGAGTTCGTTCAGACAACGATTGACGGCTCTATGGGCACCAGGGGACACGCAATCGATGCTCTAACGCAAAAACTGAATGCCGGCGAGAAAATAGATCGTGTCATTGCGGTTGGATGTCCCTTTATGATGATGGTGACGGCTCAGGAAACCAAACCGTACGGCGTAAAAACATTAGCGGCGCTGAATCCGATTATGCTGGATGGAACCGGCATGTGCGGGGCCTGCCGCGTAACCGTAGGCGAGCAGATGAAATTTGCCTGTGTGGATGGTCCGTTCTTCGATGCGCATCTGATCGATTGGGATGAGCTTCGAGACCGGCGGGCGGCATATAGCGCCGAAGAGATCCATTCGCTGGGCCGGACCGAATCGGTAGCATCGTGTCGCGGGCATCTTGCCCGCGATTCGAGGGCGGGACGCCCTCGACACGAGCAGCATAAGTGCAGGTGTAAACATTGACCGACAGTAGAGATTAGTAAATGGCTAAGGAAAAGATTCCCCGACAACCTATGCCGGAGCAGGCTCCGGAAGATCGTGCCAGGAACTTCGAGGAGGTCCCGTACGGATATTCGGAAGAAACCGCTATCCTGGAAGCGGGCCGCTGCCTGAAGTGTAAGAAGCCGCGGTGTGTGGCGGGATGCCCGGTCAACGTCGATATCCCCGGCTTTATTGCTCTTGTGCAGGAGGGCAAATTCATCGAAGCGGCCTGGAAACTCAAGGAACAAAATGCACTGCCGGCGGTCTGTGGGCGGGTCTGCCCGCAGGAAGAACAGTGTGAGAAGCTGTGCGTGCTGGGAGTCAAGGGTGAGCCGGTGGCTGTCGGAAGACTGGAACGGTTCGTGGCGGATTATGAACGCAATAGTGGTAAAATCAAGGTGCCGCAAATGGCGCCTAAAACGGGCAAGCGAGCAGCCATGGTTGGTGCCGGGCCGGCGGGCCTGACTGTTGCGGGCGATCTGATTAAGCTCGGACATGAAGTGACTGTCTTCGAGGCCCTGCAACAGCCGGGAGGCGTGCTGACCTACGGGATTCCTGAGTTTCGTCTGCCAAAAGCAATCGTTCAGGCGGAAGTGGATTACCTCAAGAAGCTCGGAGTCGAGTTTGTTATGGACTTTGTGGTCGGCCGAAACAGCACCATCCGCGAACTGTTGGATGACGAAGGTTACGATGCAGTTTTCATCGGCAGCGGGGCCGGCCTGCCGTCGTTTATGAGAGTTCCGGGCGAAAACCTGGTCGGCGTTTATTCGGCCAACGAGTATCTGACCCGTTCCAACCTGATGAAGGCGTATCTTTTTCCGAAATACGATACACCGCCGATAAAACGGGAGCGTGTCGCCGTAATCGGAGGCGGCAATGTGGCGATGGATTCAGCAAGAACGGCGCTGCGGCTGGGTGGTGATGTGACAATTGTCTACCGCCGGGCGCGAGAGCAAATGCCCGGCCGCGATGAGGAAATCCACCACGCCGAAGAAGAGGGCGTAAAATTCAAGCTGCTTAACAACCCCATTCGCATTATCGGCGATGACCGTCATCGAGTTGTGGCCATGGAATGCATCAAGATGGAGCTCGGCGAACCGGATGATTCCGGCCGGCGAAGACCTGTTCCTATAGAAGGCTCGGAGTTTACAATGGAGCTTGACACGGTCATTGTCGCTATCGGCAACAAGCCTAATCCTCTCATACCGCAAACGATGTCGGAACTCGAAATGACTAAGTGGGGCACCATCGTTGTCGATGAGAAGACTATGCAGACCTCGGTCCCGGGTGTTTTTGCAGGCGGCGATATTGTTTCGGGCGCCGCAACCGTCATCCTCGCAATGGGCCAGGGCCGGATCGCCGCCGCTGCTATGAACGATTTTATGGCGAAAAAATAAAGCCCGAAAAGCCAAACTATCCCGGCTGGGCATTCCACCTTTGGGGAAGATCTTTCAGCCTTGCCGGTATACTGCCAACCTTGATTTGGTTACCCAACTTCAAATTGTCCTGTTCGTATTTGACAACCGGCCTTCAATTTAGTATTATCCGGGCCTTTGTAGTTGATGATTGGTTTAATGTTCATGATCGATGTTCATCCGGGATCATGGTAAGAAATACGAAACATAGGGCACGAAATACGAGACACAGATATGCAAGTTGGGCCTTTCAAAGCACTTAGGTTTGATGCCGGCGTAGTTGGTGATGTGGGTAGCTGTATTGCTCCTCCGTATGATGTAATCGACGACGCCCAGCGGGAACAGCTCTATAATAAGAACAGGCATAATCTCGTCCGCATTATCAAAGGAGAGACAAAAGCCTCTGATAACGGCGAAAACAATCATTATACGAGAGCCGCCGACTACTTGGCCCGCTGGATAGAAGAGGGAGCCTTGAAGCAGGATTCGGCCGAGGCTATTTATGCTTACGTGCAGGATTTTGAGGTGGCCGGCACGCAATACCAGCGTCGCAGCTTCATCGCTTTAGCCAAACTTGAAGATTTCGGCCAAATCGTCAAACCACACGAACAAGTTCTCCACAAGCCGATGATTGACAGGCTCAGTCTCAAGCGGGCAACGTCCGCCGACCTCGGTCTGGTTTTCATGCTCTATGATGATGAGAAAAAGCTCGCAGACGGAATCATAGAACAGGCCGCCGGGCAGGAACCGCTTATCGACTTTGTGGATGAGCAGGATGTGCGGCACCAACTCTTCGCGATTACCGACAAACAAAATATAGAGCAAATCGTGAAAATGATGAGCGAGAAAAGCTGCATTATCGCGGACGGCCATCACCGTTATACGACGGGTCTGACTTACTCCAAAGAAAACAGCAATCCTACCGCGAAATATCAAATGCTCGCCTTCGCTAATATGCATCAGGACGGCCTGATTGTCCTGGCGACCCACCGGCTCGTGGGCAATCTCGAAAACTTCAGCATGAAGAAACTGATCGTAGAACTCGGAGAGAGATTCCGGATTACTAAGTTTGAATTCGACTCGGGGCAAACCAAACAACAAGCTGAGCAAAATATGCTTGAGCGAATGCGCGCCGAGCACGACAGGGATGAAAGTGCATTCGGGATTTACGGCCCAGACAATACCTTTTACGTCGCTATCTTAAAAGACAAACGCACGATGGATTCGATTGTGCCGGACATGAGCCGGGCCTGGAAGACGCTGGACGTTTCCATCCTGCACAAACTTATTCTGGAAGAATTATTGGGCATTGATCAGGAAAGATTGGCTGAGGGCGAAAATCTTCAATATGTGAAAGACACTCCCAATGCGATCGCCGATTCAATTGCCCGGATTGATGCAGGGCAAAAACAAGCCGCGTTCTTCATGAATCCGGTCAAAATGCAGCAGCTAAAAATGGTTACGGAAGCCGGCGAAAGAATGCCGCAAAAATCGACCTATTTTTACCCCAAAGTCTATACAGGTTTAACTATTAACAAATTATAACTCTATTGTTGGAGACCATACATGGTAGATTGGAAAAATCCCCCCAGATTATTTATTCCTGGTCCGGTGAAGGTTAATGAAGACGTCTTGCAGCAGCTCGCGCGTCCGACATTAGGACATCGCGGTAAGGAATACGCTCAACTGCACGGCGAGACAGTCGATATGCTCAAGAAAATCCTTTTCACCGACCAGAACGTTTTTCTTTCGACATCTTCGGCTTCAGGAATCTGGGAAGCTGCGATTCGCAATTGTGTCGGTTTGGATGAGGTTGTGCTGTGCACCTGCTGTGGCGCTTTCAGCGACAAATGGGCCGATGTAGCCACAAGCTGCGGCAGAAATGTCGAAGAGCTGAAGGTCGATTGGGGCAAGCCGGTTACCGTTGATATGATCGATGAAAAACTCGCTACCGGCAAGTACGCTGCGGTTACGCTTGTATATAATGAGACGAGTACCGGCCTGACGAATCCGGTTTACCAGATCAGCGAGATGATGAAGGATAAATATCCCGATATCCTCGTCTTTGTGGATGCGGTCAGTGCAATGGTAGGGCTGCCTATGCACTTTGATGATCTTGGCTGGGACGTGGCGTTCGCCTCGGTTCAGAAGGCCTTTGCAATTCCGCCGGGATTGGCCGTGGCTGCGGTCAGTAACAGGGCTCTGGAAAAGAGCAAGACCGTCCCCGGCCGGGGATATTACTTTGACTTCCAGCAATTCGCGAAAAGTGCTGAAAAGAACCAGACGCCAACGACTCCTAACGTTCCTCATATTATGGCCCTGAACTATCAATGCGAAAAGCTCGTAGCAGAGGGCATGGAGAACGTATGGAAGCGCCATAAGGAAATGGGTGATTTCGTAAGGGCCTGGGCAAAGGAAAAATTCGGTCTCTTTTGCGAGGAAAAATATGCCTCGAATACATTAACAACGGTCAAAAACACGCGCGGCATCAATGTTGCCGAAACTATCAAAGCTCTGCAGGCCAAGCACAATACCATTTTCGGAAACGGCTACGGCAAGCTCAAAGAAGAAACTTTCCGAATCGCCCACATGGGTGATATCACTCTCGATGAACTTAAAGAGCTGCTCGTCTGGATAGACGACGAAATCTGATAAAATAATCAGCCCCCGGGTTTAACTTTCAATTGTACCAGGGGGCTTTTTTACTTCTTTTGTACCTCGGCGTATTGTCCTTCTATGAGGTGGCCTACTGCGCCAAGGCCGTGATTTTTTATGCGGTCAATGCCAAATCATAAATGCGAACATCATCAACTATGCCGGATATCAAGCTGCAAGGCTTTTATGTGGCCAAGGTTCAGTACACCAATGGAGTTCGCGAGCTTGATCCGTATGTCTTGCATCACGAGATTTATTCCGTTGTCATTGCTGATGCTCTCGATTTGTCGAAATTTTCTGATGTTGGCGTGGCAATATTAGATACAGTAGTCGTGTTGCACTCTACAGATTCTATTTTATCAATTGTAAGTTTCTCGACATCGACATCACAACAGTCGGGGTGGGTTTCGAACCATTGATAGAAATTTTCGAGGCTGTCGAAAGGCAGAGAATCGGCGACACTCCCATTTGGATTATAGTGCGTGATCCAGAGTTTCCCGCCCCTCCAATCTATTTGCCAACCGTCTGGGAGAGTGCAAACCAACTTACATCTGGAAGATACTCCCCAATCTTGCGAATATTTGGTGCTTTCTGCGTATAGGTTTCCTCGGCTGCCTTGTCCGACTGAGTCGATTTCGTAGAAGCACCCGATGCAGGAGTCGAAGTATGGAACTCTTGGGGAATAAAGGCTGATGAGTATGACGATAACTACACAAGCAAGTAGCGCCATCCTGACTGATAACGTGTTGAACCATTTCATGTTACATCTACCTTTCTGCCCTTTTATCAAAGGGCTATGCCATAATTGTTAATCAATTCATAAACAATTATCGGGTGCGTAAAGTATTCAATGGACGTCGTTAAAATTAAGAGCTGACAACACTCTCAAGCTGCCAGCCCTTAGGGTATTCCATATTTATTTTTCTTCCTGAGTTGATCCGTTGTGCCAAGGCAGCGATTGTTTCTGCGATCAGCACCACGTCGTAGATGCGGATAACTGCCCGGTCCTATTCCACCCTCTTGAGAATCATCTGCCGCGGCTCGCCTGAGACGTGGAAACTGCCCTGGGGGTAAATTATTCCTTTGTCCACGATGAGATTACCTTCCTCGTCGAGATATCCCCGGTAGACGTAGTCGGACCCGTGCGGGC